>JAUIJG010000445.1 GCA_030431355.1 bacterium | reverse complement strand
AAAGATATGGTCGAGTGCGGCTATCTGACGGACAAACAAGCAGAAGCAGCCCGGGCTGAAAAACTAAAGTTCAGCAAGAAAATCGCTCGTCGCAAATATCCTTTCTATACGAACCACGTGGTGGAGATTTTAAAAGAAGAGCTGGGTGAAAACAATGTCTGGAATCGCCCGCTTACTGTCTATACAAATATGGATATGGAAGCCCAGGAGATTGCCGAGGTCGAGTTGGCAAAAGAGATCAGACGGACAACAAAAGCCCTGGACCAGGGTGCCTTGATCTCCATTTCCCTGGAAGATGGAGGAGTGCTTGCCATGGTTGGAGGCGCTGATCCATATAAAGAGAGTCAGTGGAACCGTGCCCTCAAGCCGCATACGGCCGGTTCGACCTTCAAACCTTTTGTCTATCTTGCCGCCTTGAAGAACAACACGATAGGTCCTTCCACTGTGCTCTATGATAGTCCTATTTCAATTCCCGACAAGGAAGAAGGGAAAGAGTACAAACCGGAAAACTATGACCGAAAGTTTCTCGGTCCTCTTACAGTAAGGGACGCTCTTAGGCTCTCAAGAAATGTCTGCGCGGTGAAAGTGGCCATGGATACCGGTCTTGGCAAAGTGGTTGACTGTGCCCGCAAGGCAGGCATCTCATCGGAGATAAAAGAGTATCCATCCATGGCCCTGGGAACAGCCGCGGTGACTCCCCTGGAGTTAGCCAATTCCTATGCCACCATTGCCCGGGGAGGAGAGTTCATCCCTCCTCAGTTTATCCGCTCAATTCTGGACAAAGATGACAAGCTAATAAAACAATTTGAGCATAAAAGAAAAAGAGTATTGCCGGAGCAGCCCTGCCTGCAAGTTCTTGACGGCATGGTCGATGTGGTCAAGAAAGGCACAGGCAGAAGAGCATATCTTCCGGGTATTCAGGTAGCGGGCAAGACCGGGACGGCGGATGGGAATAGAGATATCTGGTTCGTCGGCATGACACCGGAAGTGGTTACAGCAGTCTGGGCCGGAAATGACAAAAACAAGGCGATAAACTCAGGGGCGGTGACAGGAGGTTCGGTCACGGCAAGAATCTGGGCTAAGTATATGACCGCTTATCACAAAAGAAATTCAAAACCCCAGATTGCTTTCAAAAATCCTAAACATCCCCTGGATGATAAACTGCCCTTCTATATAACCATGAAGATGTCCATGGAAGAGACCATAGACGACTTCTCCGCCTCTTTGAAAGAAGCCTCCAACTCAATTTCCAAAGGGAAATCGCTGATTAAAAACGTGACCCAGACCCTGAAAAAGATTTTTTAGCCCGGTTCAACCGATCAAGAAGCTGCGTCTATGAGGGCATTGACCAGACCCTCTCGAATTAAATGGGGGAAAGACTTAGAGCGCACGATGTCGAATTTGGCACCATCATTAACCAGGTCGTTATCCAGTTCGGGAATCAGCCTGTTACCCTGACTCTCCGAGCCCACTTGCAAGAACGTAATTCTCAAAGCTGAAGATGATTCGATCTTGTGGGTCGAATTGACTATCAAGTCTTTTAAGGATCTAGCGCTGGAGGGAGCCCCATCGGTGATGACGGCCATAACCAGAGGTCTTGCCTGAGCACTGTTCATACGGCGGGCATTGAAGAATTCATCCAACTCCGACTTCATCGCCCGGGTCACGTTGGTGCCTCCACCGGGGCTGTTCTGGGAAAAGATTGCCGGCAGATCAGCCATTTTTACCTGGGGATACTTCCTGGTTCCATTGTCGAAGAGCACCACATCGAGGCGGCTTCGATTCAAGCGCCCCAGCTGAGAACTCAGGGTGGACAACTGTCTCTGGGTCCAGTCCCAGCGACTTAAACCGCCGGGAGCATCACCGGTTCTCATGGAGCTGGATTTGTCCACTAGAACAACCAGATCATGACCATCCAGTTTCTGCAGGCGCTTCATCGGAAACATAGCAGCCACCGAAGGAGCTAGTAAGCTCCTTACCGGTGACATGCTTTGCGGGGGGCTAGAAAAAAGTTCCTTGAAGCTGGTCGCACCGGCAGGCAAAAACTTGCCTGCTCCTGAGTTGAACGAATTGGAAGCGGCTGGAAGGCTCACAGTAAGACTGGAGCGGGAATTAGCACCTGAAAAAGCGGCACCAGCCGTACTTGCTCCCCCGGCTCCAGGTCGCTCCAACCGGGTCCCCCGGGCCGTCGCTTCCCCGCCCAGAGCAATTCCAAGGATTCCAGGGAGCACCACCGATATATATGCAGCCGCCAGCCAGGTCTTTGATACCTGTTTTAGATTATTGAGGCTCACCCGAATTCCCTTCCATAAATCCACAAAAAGACCACATAGCAAAGGAAGACGTCAACGAGTCGTCCTTGTTCCTTACCGGGCTCAGATCTATCAATCAAGCCCAGGCAATAGATTCAAGGTTTTCTAATGCTACGGGGACGCCTAAACCGCGGAGGTGGAGGAAAGAAGTTTTTTCAATTCGGCTTCTTCCTCATCGGAAAACTGAAAAGACTCACTATCGTTTGGGAACTCCTGCTTCATCACGTCATCAGCATAATTTTTGATGGCGTCCATACAGGTCTCATCTAGATTGGCGTATCTGCGAACAAAGCGTGGTTGAAAGTCAGTGTATTTGCCGAGCAAGTCATCGGTAACAAGAATCTGACCATCACAAGCGTTTCCGGCGCCGATGCCCACCGTGGGTATGCTCAGTTTCTCGGAAATTATCTGGGCCACCTTATCCGGCACCATTTCCAGTACCAGGCTGAAAACACCTGCCTCTTCAAGCGCAAGAGAATCTTGAACAAGTTTAGCCGCTTCCCGGGCGCTCTTGCCCTGGACTTTGGTGCCGCCGAAGCCGTGAATAGATTGGGGAGTAAAGCCGAGATGACCCATTACCGGGATCCCCATGCCCACCAATCTTCTTACGATCTCCAGATTTAGTTCGGTGGCACCTTCCAATTTAACAGCCTGCGCCTGGGCTTCTTTAATAAATCTTCCTGCGTTCGTAATGGCCTGGGTAACATCAACCTGATAACTCATAAACGGCAAGTCAGCCACCACTAACGGTGTATGCGCGCCTCTGGTTACTGCTTTTGTGTGGTGCAACATCTCTTCCATGGAAACCGCATGGGTAGTCTTATGCCCGAGTGCCACCATGGCAAGACTATCACCCACTAATATCAAATCCACCCCGGCATTATCGAGTATCTTGGCCGTGGAATAGTCGTAGGCGGTGAGAGCGACTATCTTTCTGCCTTGCTCTTTGTATTTTTGCAGGGTGAGAGTGGATACACTCTTTTTCATGGATAAAACCTCGAAAGAAGCAACCAGCTATTAATAGACCTATTTCTAGGAGGGCTTATAGGGTAGCTCAGTGGACGGTCTTTGACCACTTCTTAGAAACCGGATTGATAATTCTTATTGAACTTATCCCGGGCTTTCTGGCGCTCGTCCATCAAACGTAAGTTGACGATATGTTTGGGGTCGTAGGGGTACTTGCCTTCAATGTCGTAGTACTTTTGATAGCTTCGCCCGGCTTCCATGGGAAGGCCCATCTTCTCCAGCACATAACCCATGTTGTAATGAAGACCTGAATATTCCGGCTCTATAGCCAGGGCTTTTTTGTAGTAGCCCATGGCTCGGTCATAATTGCCTTCGAATTCATAAAGAGAGCCAAGGTTTTGATAGCCCTCAAAAGATTCGGGGTTTAGCTCGATTACCCGATTGAAAGCTCGTTTTGCTTCTGGGAAATTACCTTCGTCCACCAGATCGATACCGCGATCTATTAGCGCCTGAACTTCCGCCGGATCGTAGGTTACATCCTTCTTGCGTCGCTTCTCCTGGCGCTTAGCGTCCCGGAATAACTCTTTGATTTTCTTAGTGTATTTATCCGGTCTTCTGTCCTGGTGGGCCACATCGCGCCAGTCTCCGGCAGCCTTTTCATAGCGCCCTTTCAACTCGTTAGATTTTGCCGAAAAGACTCGCATCTTCTTCGTGTCTATACCGGGATAGCCCTTAGATTCGGTATAGCGAGGATTTACTTTGAATGCGCGATTCAACTCGCGCAGACATCTATCCGGGTCACCTCTCAAAAATCTTAGCTTGGCAAGCTCAAAATGGGAGATTGCCACGCTGGGATCGTTTCGAAGGGCGAGCCGATACTCTTTCTCGGCTTCATCGAGATTTCCTTCGGCACACCA
>JAUIJG010000444.1 GCA_030431355.1 bacterium | reverse complement strand
AAGACGGCTTTGTCAGCCTGGATATCCTCAAGCCCGGCAGTAAAAGAGTTATGGGGGGCGCGCCTGAGGCGCTGGAGCACGAATACCAGGTTATGACTCGCTGGCGGAATGAAGAAGCCTTTAAGAACTGGGTAGGAAGTGAAGACTTCAAAAAGTCCCATTCCCGAGAAGTGGACAAATCCATATTCTCAGGTAAGTCCTATTTGACCTTTCACCACTCCGTGGAAGGCGCCGGGGCTACAAGGGAGCTGGTGGAGCAGTAGTAGAATTGTTTGATCGTCTAAGGGGTCTTAATTGCCAATCTCTGGCCATGGTCAGTCTGTTTTTGTCGCTTACGATCTCTTTGACCTGGATTTTGCCGACTTCTGCCGGGGAAAATAAACCGACAGTCTCCTCTCCTGCCGAGAGCCAACAGGCACCGGTGAGAGAGGTGGTCACACTGTTTACCGGTATCAATCGCTCCCGGGAAGTTTATGAACATCTCAAAGAGCTGGCACCGCATATGAAGGCAGATGGAGACCGGGACAACTGGACACGAATTGTGGTCGTTTTAAAGCAGGGTGGCAAGGATACTACTCTGACAATCAATAATGACAGGGACTACTATGCTGGAAAATCGTGGCAGGTGCAGCGTATGGGAATGTACAACTATTTTTCTAAGTTTCCCGAGGCTAAACATAAGCAACGGGCCCTGAGGTTGATCCAGCGATTGAACTTTGCTGTTGCAGCAATTTTGAAACCGGCCAGGTTGGAAGATGACGAGCGATTGAAATTAATTTTGCAGTTGGCCCAGAAGTCGAGGGCGGTTATGTTTGCTCCTGGATCTTTGATGGACTCTTACGGGCGCATTATCATCAGTGCCGACGGATACTCGGATCCTGAAGCCAGGGTAGACCTCTAAGAACTAATTCTCGAAATAAAAAGTTGTCTAGCAACTTTGGCCAAATCGTCTCCGTATGCATAAATAGTAAAAGGAGACCTGGTAGACCCTATGGCGAGAGTGCTTGGCTGGCTATACGTTAGCCGAAAAACCGCTACATTCGTTTCTGAAGAACGTAGCTATATGGCGGATCAGTTTGAGTGGCAAGCTCTAGCTGATCAGTCCACGCTGGAATCATTTCTAGCTCGATTTAAGCCTCTGAAGGAGGATGCGAAGTCCAGGCATTCCCGATATTATTTTGAGTTTGATGAGGGTGAGCTTTCCGATTGGTTCTCAGAAAATATTTCTTAGAAGCCTAGCCGGTCATTTTAATGCTGAGATGGCAGGCGAAAACTCGCATCTTCTCTTCTTTAGATACTTGTTGATCAGAAAGTGGAGTGGCTGTCTCTCCTTCCAGGGCAAATTTGTGGAACTCCAGGTTTTTCTTTCCTTTTAGCGCATTCAAAATGGCCAGCTTGCGACTATCTTCGTCATCTTTGTTGAGAAGGATGTCGAGACTGGCGTCTAAGGCGAAAATCACAACAATTTCGCTCTCCTGTTCCCTGAAGTTTAAGGGAAAGCCGCTGTAGTTTTGCATAACTCCGGCGCTTACAATGGAAATAGCCTCGGTGGGAATGGTCAGCTGTTCGCCTTTTTCCAGCTCGGAAGAGTTATCGGCTCCCGGATATAGCAACTCAACAGGCTGCTCCGGCCCGGCTTGGAATAAGGCAATCATCTTGCAGTCGCCTAAGGCTTTTAGTTTCAGTCTGACAAAGTCGCCGATAAGAAGCGGGGCATCCGGATTGATTCGCTCGTAGCGCTCGCTGTCGAGGCTCTGACGGTGCAACTGGACTTCAATACCCTCTCCCGATGAGCCTATGGTGGAGATCATCCCGGCAACCGATTTAAAGAAGCCTGATAGTTTATTCGGATCTCTTCTTTTGTCGGCAGGTGTGGCTCTTGGTAAAGGTTTCGACTCCCTTTCCGGGGCTGTATTCTTCTCCGGTAGCGGCAGGGAAGCCTCATTGCTCGTTGTCTCTTCCGGGATTTCATCAACGTTTTCTGTCAATCTTTCATTGACGGCTATCGGCTTCATCTCGAACAGGGTCTCATCCTCTTTTTCGTCGGATATGGCTGATTCAACCTCTGCTGTTATCGGTACTTTGTTTCCTGGTTTGGGCATCTCAAGACATTCGTATATATTCTCCGCCGAGATCATCAGGCCGGGGTGGATCCATTCTTTGTAATTTTCAAAACCGTCGATAAGCCAGCCGGAATTGATACCGATCACCTTATCTTCAAATACTATTGGCGCTCCCAGGGTCTCAATCGGTAGCCCGATGCTGTGGATGTACTGGGTGCCTGATTCATGCTCGGTGGGGTTGAGCACGTAACCCATGTCCACTGAGCCTTTCCCTGTGTGATTATCTGCAGATAGGCAATATACTTCCAGGCCCTGGGCCAGGTCCAACTCGCTGGTGAGTGAAATGGTTTTGATCTCTTCCATGGAAGGTGGATCGAAGGAGCCGATTTTTGCCTGACCGGAATCAACCAGATATTTTAGAGCGTTTAGCACCGTGGCTCCGTCAAAGCTACAGGATCTCACCACCCGGGATATGGGGACCGGGAATTTTATATGATTCCAGACACAGGCTACCGGTGGGCACTGGGCTTCTGTGAGATTCATGAGGGAAAGCTCTTCGGCTGTTCTTACAATCTCAATGTTTTTGCCCCCCACGCCCTGGTAGAGTTGACTCGACTCCTCCAGAATTCCGTAGGCACCCATGAGCAAACCGGCAGTGGTTTTTTCGATGGCCGGGAAATTAGCCCATTCGGGATCCAGCTCCCGTTTGAAGTGAAATTTCATCTCTCCGTCCAGGGTGCAAATAAGCTTGTCCAGCGCTTGTTCATTGAAAAGGTTCTGGTACTGAATATGGGTTACTTTCTGGTCGGATAGGCAAAATCTGGCCACGACCCTGTCCAAATTGTCCAGCAGCATCATGGTTCCGATGTTGCGAGCGTTCATGAGGGTCTGGATTATGGAGACTATTTGCAGGTTGTCGGCTTGACCTGTTAAATCCGGCTCGTCGTCGATTTTGTTGTAGTGGACTTTGTTTTTGAGCCGGGTCATGGTGTCTCGACCCAGGTTTTTCAAGTTGTGGGTCAGTCTGATACCGGCAATATTGTATGGTGAGTTTAAAAGAGCATGGTTGGGAAAGAATTGAGATTCTTGCAGCTTGCGTTTGCCCATCCAGCGATCAAAATTGCTGTGGAACTTGAAATCCTTTACTCCGAATCGATTTCCGGTGATAGGAAAATGAACGGCCAATGACTCGGGGTTATCGACGAAAGGTAGGATCAAGCTTGCCAGGGTTACGACTTCACCGTCTCGTAGCATCCAGGCGGAGCCGATAACGGCACTTTCTTCAGCCGTTCTATCCACCAGCCAGGCTGTTGCGCTTAAATATCCAAGGTCGCCGGGATACAAAGTGAGACTCTCCAGTTGATCATAATATCGTATACCACTTATATGGTTTGAATTACTCGGACGCTGGCCTGGAGATGGTACCATTATTTTATCGTCGGGCTAACGTCAGGCTAATCTGTTTAATCCAGAGGTATTTCATGATTAATCTAGAATTCTTGAAGAGCGGTCAAAAGGGTAAATTACTATCGGTCACATTGTCAGTTGTCGCTCTTGGTCTTGTCACCGGCTGTCAGCAGGCCAGGGTCGCAGGAAGCTATGATGGTGCTGCCAAGAATCTAGCGGTCAAAGCCAATATGCTCAGGGTGCAAGAGGCTGCCGAGAACTATTTCAGTGACCACACTTACATGTATCCTCCCGAGTTGAATGATGATTTCAAGAGTTATTTCCCTGGCGGTGATCCGGCCTCTCATAAGCCGGGCTCTCCGCTGACAAATCCTTTCACCGGTCAGCCTGAATGGCCTACCATAGGAACGATTCAGGACTTGAAGACTGCCAGATCCGGTCTTCCCAAGGCCATGCCCAAGGGGACTATCGAATACAGCCCCATTAACGGTGGAAAGTCCTATGCCATTCGAGGCGGTGGATTCGATGATAAGGAAGTTCCCCACGTTAACTCCAACAGTCCTCTGGTATTGTCTCGGGACAACTACAAGAAAAGTACGAAATAGCACTGGTGTCGAATGCGGTGCTTCTGAATTTACTTTTGATATTGTCAGGGCTCGTGAGTGCCTGGTTTCGCAATATACAAAGTTCGTCTAATTTTCGTCAAATACGGGTAAATACCTATACAG
>JAUIJG010000443.1 GCA_030431355.1 bacterium | reverse complement strand
AGGAGGTGAGCTTGCAAAGGCCAAGACCTATCTGACTCGCTGCAAAGCCCTGTTTGAGAAATTCTATCCTCAAGATCAAACCATATATGATGGCTGCATCTACGATCTTGCTGAGTCATATTTTTGGAGCAAAGACTATGACGTAGCTGCCGATCTCTTCAGGCAGTGCTACGAACGGAGGAAGCGTTCGCCTGGAGATGTATCAGTACCTGCACCTGTTCTGGTGATGACCATTACCGCCTGGGCCAGGGCTTTGATGGCTTCCGGAGAGCCTAAGAAGGCAACTCCTCTGATGGCGGAAGCGGTGGCATATGTCCTCTACTCCGATCCGGAGTCAGGGTCTGAGAAGGACAAGGACATGGACATGGACATGGACGGGAAGATAGAGAAGTTTTTGTCCGGTTCATTTCAGGAAAAGCTTAAAGAGATAGAAGCTTTTTCCAGGGGAGCTGATCTAAAGGCTTCGAGAAAAAACTTGCTGGAAGATACCTTGCAAGTATGGATAGACACTTATGTCGGGTCCAAGTTCTATGATCAGGCGATGGCGGCTGGAAGGCTTTTGCTTGCCATCAAAGAGACCGACATTGATATGAATAAGAATAATAAGCCCGAACACCTGCTTGGTAATTTTTGGCAACTTGGTTTTGTGGCCTCTGGCGCTAAAGAGATGCAGGAGAGCAAACGTCTCTATTCCAGTCTCTTTGAAAAGTATTCCCATAGTGGTGAAAGATCCAGGGCTCACTGGTACTACAGCCGGGGACTTGCCCATGACGCACTTGGGGAGAGCCGTAAGGCTAGTTCGGATTTTAGAAAGGCGGCCAAATTATTCGGCCGCCACCAAAAGGAGATCGAAGCGGATATTGCCGATGACTACAAACTGGATGTGGATAAGTTTGAAGATCTGGACTACATTTACTGGCTCAAAGAAGATCTGGTAAATGAGTTGCGGGTGAGAAGAAAAGATTCGCCTTCAAGAGCCAGTTATATCAAAGCATACGAAAACGCAAAATGGCCTTCCGATAGATTCCCCCTTAAAGTATTTATTGATCGTTCCAGGGGGCATGGTTTTGGAGAGAATCTCTATGAGATTGTTCGAGATGCTGTAAAAGTGTGGACCGAGATAGAAGGCAGTCCCGTCACCTTTAAATTCGTGGATAGTTCAGAAAAGGCGGATATTTATCTGGAGAGGGTCGACAACTATGATCATATCCCTCCGGGATCCGCAGGCAAGGCAGAAGGTATCTACATTTACAAAGCCGGTCTCAAACCGGGGCAGACTTCAGGAATTTTGAACGGCGTTCATTTGCGAGTATTTTGTGATACCTACGATGGTGATGGACTTAGCTCCCATGCTCTAAGGCATATAAAAACTCTTGCGATGCATGAATTTGGCCATGCTCTTGGTCTAAACCATTCTCCTGGCGGCCAGGACATAATGTATTGGAAAGCAGACAGCACAACACTTTCCGAAAGAGACAAAAGAACCTTGAAAGATCTTTACGGACGTCAAGAGAAAGCCGGGCGTTGACTTTTGCATTGTCAAGCGTTTAGGCGATGAGCGATGCGTGCAGATTATAGGTAGGGAACACAATCCTACTTTCTGCCACAGATTTCGCCAGTACAGAACCTTTCGGGTTCTGCGGATTCATCTGTGTTTCTACCCGGCTCGGAGATGACTCTATGAAGATTACGTTTAAGAACACCATGACCCTGTGTCTAGCCCAGGCGATGATAGCGATAACACTGCCACTTGGAGCTTTCTCGCTCACACCTGAAGATTCTGCTGGTCCGGACTTCTCTTTGCCAATTAATGGCAAGATCGAGGCTCCCAGAGAGGAATCTACGCTGGCCAGATTGCCGGAGATTACCACTAGCAAGGGGTGGAATGACTCAGCCTCAGAGGCTGTTGCCGATACTACATTTGATGCCAGCCAAGAGAAGCATCTGGCTGTATCTGTAACCGAGGAGCTGCCCCAAACTGAGACCCAGGCGCCTACTTCTACCTTGAGCACAAAAAAGTTGGAAGCAACTTCGGTCGCTGGTCCCATACTGACCATAGAAGAGGCTCTTGGTGAAGAAGCTGAAGTGGCGGTGGAGACTGCCATCGAGCCGGAAGTGATCATTGTCGATAATGATCTGGAGACAGCTCAACCGCTAGAGAAAGAGTATAAGTGGGAAGAGATTGCCGATTCTCCCGATAAATCTCAAATCGAAGCCGGCGCCAGATTCCCAGTAGCCGTGGTTAGTTCTATCAGCAGCAAAACAGCTAAGAAAGGAGATCCTATCGAAGCGCGATTGATGACTGATATCAAGATTGGTGGTCAGTTAATAGCAAGGCAAGGAGACATGGTGGTAGGAAGAGTTTCATCTTGTATGAAAGCTCGCCGAATCCTCCATGCCGAACTATCGCGTAAAAGATGGATGCGTGCCAATGGCTGCCTGGGCATTCAGTTCGACGAGATTGTCACATCCGACGGTAAGCATCTTCCTCTGGTAGCCAAACCAGCCAGAGTTAGACGAGTAGTTAAGAATAAGAATGAAGGAAGGGTTCTTGGTGTAAACCACCAGGGTGAGCTTGCCAGTCCACTGTCTACCCAACTCAAGCACCAGGCAGTTCACCTTGCCATTCGTGGTGCTGCCTCTGTGGGCGGTGTGTTTTCCATGGGGGCGGTGCCGGCAGCCTACGGTATCATCGGTGCTATCAATCCTTCTTTTGCCTTCCTCAAGCCAGTGGGCAAGAATGTCCCCCATCGACGTCTGAAAGGATTTGCCATGGGTGTTGTCTCCGGATTACCTGGTGGATTTCTGATCGCTGATACCATTATCAAAGGTAAGGAAGCCGTAATCAAACCCGGTGACACCTTCCTCGCTGAGTTCAAAGAGGAATTCACCGGTAAAGCCGCAACCTCCGCTTCTCTAATTCCGGGTGCTTCCGGTAAGGTTCGAGGAGAGGTCATGCCGGAGAAGAACTAAGATTATCACTGTCTTTTTTGAACGGTAGAAAGCAAGAAGAGTCTTCCAATAGCGAAGGCTCTTTTTGTTTGTTCAATCTGTTCGAATTGGCTGATTTTACGTTTGGGTAACTGCTGCCAGGCTTTCCCTGTGGTGTTTTTGCTCCAGCTCCAGCTGTTCTTTATAGGCTTTTGTAAATGCCGACTCAAGCGATTCCTGCCAATAGCTTTGCAGATAATTTTTGTCTCTGCTCAAGATGTACTTGATTCGTTTTTGAGCGGCGGAGTATCGGTTTTTGCACTCGCTTCTCTCCATCTGATCGTGCCAGGGGGACCGGCCTGGATATTTCAGGTCGAAGGTTAAGGCAGCTCGAGCGGCACTTTCGGTAATTTGAATCCTCTCTTTGAGGGTGACCGGATGTTCATGAACGCACTCGACACCTGGCAGATACTGCGAATCAGTACCTAGATTGGACAATCTAAGACCGAGTTCGTAGTCGTCCCATGCATCACCGACAAAATCTTCATCGAAAAGACCTGCTTTGAAAATAAGCTCCTTCCTTAGAGATGTATTCGCTGCGTAGAAGAAGTGATTCGGCATCTTACCTGCTTCGCTAAAAGGAACTCCAAACACTGTGCCGCTTTCGTCCAGCCATTTCTGAAAGTCTAGATCTCCTCCCGAGCCTTTGAATTTGGCACCGCCGATGGCGATACTGGCCTTTTTCTCATTGCCGATATGAAACTCGCGATGTTTATTCAGCAAACTGGTAGGAGGTATGAAGTCACTGGCCAATAGCACCACCAGTGATGATTTAGACAGGTGAAGACCCAGGTTGTTGGCAAATGCGCGGCCTCCACTTTTTGCTCGAATCAGTCTGTACTGTAAACTGGAGGCACTCTCTGTTTGAGACCACCGCTCCAGATCCTGCCAGATAGACCTGTCTCCGGAAGTATCCACGCAGATCACTTCGAATCTGTTGTGATCGAGATCTTGTCTCGCCAGTGCTTCCAGGGCTTTTACCGGCGAATGCCGCATGAAGCCGATAATGACTGTTAGCTCCGGTTGGATATTTGACCTGGTTTTACTTTCTAACTGTTCATTGATGAGGCCCTCGACCTCAGCTTCTCTTGTCCTTCCACCGGAGGCTGCTTTCAAGCGTCTTAGTTTTCTTTCTAAGTTGCCGGAGCTGATGGCGGAAACTCTATCTTTTCTCGTGGTAGCCTTTATCAGGTCAATCTTGAGGACTTTTGTTAGTAGTCTCTTTATGGC
>JAUIJG010000442.1 GCA_030431355.1 bacterium | reverse complement strand
CGATGTTACCGGTGATGGTAAAGTTTCCGTTTCCATCCTTACCGGATGCTGTGAGCAATTGCCCTTTCTGGACGACAGAGGCGGTGGTCTCACCATAACCGACATTACCTGATTCGGTCTCCACCCAGAGTTTCAGTTTCCAATTTCCGGTCAATACAGGAAGTCCGAGGTCATTTTGAGGAATGTTCCCCCCATCGGTGACTGTGGTCTGACTACCTCCCAAAGCAAACATTCCAACGGCACCGATCACCACAAATACCATGGTGACTGCCACAATCTTCATCAGTGTGGAGACGAAGGATCCTCGGCGCTGGAACATCTGCGACTTATCAAACGAAGAATCTGTCTGATCGCTTTCACCCGGTCTCTTCAAAGCGGAGAGATCAAACTGAGATTTATATGGAGAGTCAGAATCACTGCCTGCTCGAGCATGTCTTCCAGAAGCACCGGATGAACCACGCTTGTGAGATTCATTTAGGTCGCTGGGCCATTCGTCCCCTTCGTCGTTGAAAACGCTAGCACTACCGGGAGGGTCTTCCGCCGATGAACCGGAAGAGTCAGATCCCAGAGCCGCTGCCTTCAAGTCATCATTTATCTTCTTAGCTTCAGCTGCGGCTTGTTCCTTATCTTGAAATATTGCTGATGCTGTGCGATCAACCTCCTCAAAAGTCCCGTGAAATACCCTGGGCTCTTCCTTATCTTTGTCTTCAGCCTTCTCTTTCTCAGTCGCTTCAGAACTCTCACGTTTCAAAAACTCTTCGTAGAGTGGCAGCAAATCCCTGGGTACAGCAACCTCCACATCACCATCCAGCGCCTCGGTCAAAACTTCCGTGCTGGTGGAGAAAGACTGTCCAGGGGGCATCGGCTCGGCATCAATCTCCTCCATGGCCAGAGAGAAGCGACTTGAGAAAGCATCGAAGATTGCGTTGGCTGCGGCGCTACCACTGGTGACTGTCCAACTGGAAAAGCGAGGATGTTCAACCGCTCTCACGATAATCTCTCTGTTAGGCGATTGCTCCTTACTAGCTTTCTCTTCTACTTTCTCCTTTTGGGATACATCTTGCACCTGACGGGGCTCTTCTTCAGACTCTCCATTTGCATCTCTATCTTCTTTCATCCCACCTTCATGAACACAATCACCCTGCTTGCAAGGAGACTGCCAGATCAACTTGTCGGTTTGAGAGATGGTGATAACCCGTTCTAGAAGCAGGTGGTCGGTTCGAAAGGTCACGAATCCGACCGGAGCTGACTCCTTCAAAGTGAAGGTGGATAGAGGAGTAGGAGAGTACTTTGAAATAAAATTCTTACATGCGGTGCATCGCAGGGATTTGCCCCTGAGTATGGTGCCACATGATTGACAGATGGCTGGTCCTGATTTAACTGTCGGAGTATTAATCAAGGGTCTACTTTTCCAGTTCTACACGGTACAAGCTCTCTAGTTCATCCTTGCCTGGTCATTCAGTCGCTCTTTTTCGAAGAGCCGAAATTATCCGTTATCGCATGCATCTTCTCAATCAACTTAGTATCCAGTTTGTTTCTAGGAATGTCGTTGAAGTCATAAGCCTTTAACTTGAAGACACCTGCTACGGTACCAACCTGATAACAGAAGTAAGTCTGCTCTTCCTGACCGACAATTCTGTCGATGTTGAGCTTCTCTTCATCCATGATAAGTTCGAACTGGGGAGATGTGTTCACTTTGTTGAAGAAGTTCGTGATGGTCTGGTGTTTGATCTTTCGACCATCAACCCTGAACATCTGCGGTCCGAGCATATCGCCGTCTTTCTTAGCCAGGGCGAACACACACATGGTGCCAACGTTGATGATAAGCTGACTTCGGAAGTCTTCCGGAAGGTGCTGAAGGGTCTTCAAAGAGCCTGTGAAGCCGATCTGGTATCTCTTGGTTTCAGCAGTCAACTGCTCCACCGTCTCTTTCTCGATAAATCCATCCATGTCATCAAGATAGAGGGCCGCTGGTCGGTCTCCATGGGGCATCTCACGGTTAAGAGACATGGCTGCTTGTTGCAGACCGGTAACCATCAAACTACCGAGCAAGTTGGCGTTCTGGTCCAATTCACCCTGGGGTACTTTCACGATGAGAACTTTTTTGCCGGTGATAATATCTTTGAGCTTCAGGTCACTGACGGGCTTTGTGAGAATCGGTCTGATTCTACCGTCACCCAACATGGGACCGACCCTGTTCAAAATAGGCTCAACCCAGTTGATCCACTGATCGGTTCTTGCCAGTTTCTTGTACTGGTTCCACGTATCAATTATGTTGATGTACTCTGTCTTCTCAGCTTTCTTGCGCTCCACTGTCTCCAACATAATGTCTCGGAAATCGTTATCTTGTAGAAGGTTTGGAAGGTCTGTCAGGGTTCTTCCATTGGCCATCAATAGAAGGGTGGCGTTTCTGAGAATGTTGGCGGTCTGCTGGTTCCACTGATTCTGACTGCCTCCCTGCTGACCCGGAGGCTCCGTGTAAATCGCCTTGAAACCATGAACGATGGCAGAGGATGCCGCCTGCAGGTCTCCATCTTCCGGCATCTCAAGCGGGTTGTAGGCGAGGGAACCGGCGGAATAGGTGGGGTCCACCAGCACCACCCTCTTGGCGTACTTTTTGCCTTCGGGCTGGGAGGCAATCCAGTTGATTACCAGGTCAGATAGCGATCCGTCCGAGTCGATTACAACAACAGCGCGATCTTCCGACTTGATGTCGTGGGTTACCATCTTCGCCATCAAGCGGGTCTTTCCTTTGTCGCTTCCACCAAGCAATACGATATGCGGGTTCTTCTCTCTCATATCCGGCGGCATGGCGAGAGTCTTGGGAGTCCAGAAACACCACCAGCCCCACTCCAGACGTCTGCCGAGAGGAACGCTGCCGGGCTTCAGACCTTTGCCCAGTTCGCGCACCATGCGCATATGCTCGCCCTTAAACTGAGAAGGAATGTATTTTTTCTTCTCCCAGATATTCATCTTTCCGGAAGGACCGAAAAGCATCAAGAAGAATAGGAAGATGAGAACACCCACTCCGACAAAGCCCAGTGCCACCATCAAAAGGAAGTCCTGGAACTTGCGGGGATCCCGGGGACTGACAGTGGGTCCATGCTGCTTCATTTCAGGCATCGAAATTCCCGGAGCCTTGTTGAACATGTTGCCCAGGTTATCCATCATGCCTGGCTGCTTCATCTCCTGCTGAGCCTGCATCTGGACACCGCTCCACTTATCGCTGATGGTCACCATTCGGGCAGGATTTTTGATACTGTGCTCGTAGCCTACTTTCTTCTGAGACTTATATGCTCCCTGGGCCACCAGTTGACCTTGTTTCATACCCATCTGACCGGTAAAGGTAATGACGTTTGTCAAAGCACCTCGGCGCTTGGCCTCAGCGTCATAGGATTTGTTGAACTCTATTCGATCGGGTGCATAAACCATCCCGGCGACGGAAAAATTCCCCAGGGCGTCACGACCCATGCCGCTCAACTCATTCCCGCGCTGCTCAAGTTGTACCTGAGCGGGATACTGATTTTTGCCACCGAAAACAATTAGCTTCCAGAGCCCTCCGGCCATGGGAAGTGCCTGGCCAGATTGACCAGGAGCCGCAGCGCCCCCTGGTTGACCCTGGGGCATCCCGCCTCCAGGAGTCGGGAAAGCAGGTGAACCTCCTGGTGAACCCATCGCAGATGGAGCCGTTCGAATACCCCGGGTTCTGGCGAGTATCGATTGTGGTCCTCCCTGACCGGCACCGCCCTGCTGCATGCCTTGCATGCCGGGCACTTGAGGTCTGCCCTGGGCCACCTGGGGACCTTGACCACCTCCGGCTAGCGCTCCGGCAAAGGCCATTACCCATCCCGGTATCTGAATCAGGATAAAAGCGCCCACAGATACCAGAACTATGGCTGTCTGGCGTGATACATGCAGTCCGCCAAGACTAACCTCTTGCTCAAGCCAGCTGAGATTGCCATCGTCTTCATCTTCTTCGAAATCTTCGTCGCTATCTTCACGCTCGTCGACTTCATCATCCTCATCCTGCGGGGATTGCGACTTTTTCTTCTGACGCTTGGGCGTTATTGAAGTCCCAGAGAAGCTTCTCCGTTTTGGAGCTGCTGATTTCTCCTCATCATCCTCCTCATCAGAGTCTTGCTGAGAGCCATGCTCCAGTTGACCAGCCTGGTCGGGAGCTTCTTCAGGTTTTTCAAGCTCGACTTCGGAGGATCTGGTCTTGACCCCTCTAGGCATA
>JAUIJG010000441.1 GCA_030431355.1 bacterium | reverse complement strand
CCATTGTCGAGATCCGCATAGATTCTCCGAACTCAGAACAACAAGTCTGTTTAGCTAAAATTGGTGCCGGCAAAGCCGACACCAATATGATAGCCACGATAATGGGCAGAAGCCTGTTTTGGTTGGCGATCGACACTACTGCGACCGATGACCGGCTTCCAATTTTTCCATCACCTGATTAATGGTGAAAGAAGCAGCTCTCTGCCTGGGCGGATACTCTTTGAAGGTAGAGAGGAACTTACCTACATACCCTTGAGCCGGCAGAAGCAGATACACATGATTTAGATACCAGTCCCAATAGGTATTGGATGTGATATCAGCTCTCTCATACGGATCTGTTCTCAGATTGAAGAGTTTCGGAATTCTAGGATGAACAAACGGTTCAGCCCAGATGTCCAGAGTACCTCTAGCTCTCTGTTCGGCGAAAACGATTTTCCAGTTATCGTATCGAAGACCGGTTAAATCGCCATCATCCGAGAAGTAAAAGAACTCCTTACGAGCAGACTTATCTTCCTCTCCCAGCAAAAATGGAAGTTGGTTGTATCCGTCCAGATGTACTTTAAATGTCTTTTTGCCGACCGTATAGCCGGAAAGCAGTTTCTCTTTCACATCAGGATCACCGGCGGCAGCAACAATCGTAGGAAGCCAATCCAGATGAGAGAATACCTGGTTGGAAACTGTGCCGGCTTTGATTTTTCCAGGCCATCTAACCATGGCAGGAGTACGGAATGCACCCTCCCAGTTACTATTCTTCTCATTCCTGAATGGTGTCATGCCACCATCAGGCCATGTGTTCATGTGCGGTCCGTTATCAGTTCCGTACATAACAAGAGTATTGTCGGCGATACCAAGCTTATCCAGCTCATCAAGAACACTACCCACATTTCGATCATGATCGATCATAGTATCGTGGTAGGGGCTCTGCCAACGGCCAGCCTGACCGACGCTATCGGGTTTGGTGTGAGTACGGAAATGCATGTGGGTGAAGTTTACCCAGACAAAAAAAGGTTTTCCTGATTTCGCCTGTTTGCGAATCCAATTTACCGAGCGCTCCGCCACATCATCATCGATTGTCTCCATGCGCTTTTTGGTAAGCGGTCCGGTATCTTCAATTTTCTGGGTGCCGTCAGGCATGGCAAAACTGTGAATAACTCCCCTCGGACCATACTTCTTTCTAAAAGCAGGATCTTTAGGATAGTCAGGCAATTCCGGCTCTTCTTCCGCGTTGAGGTGATAGAGGTTGCCGTAGAACTCATCAAAGCCGTGGTTGGTGGGCAGCATGTCGTCCTTGTCACCAAGGTGATTCTTGCCGAACTGGGCAGTGGAGTAACCCAACGGTTTCAATAATTCGGCGATTGTAGGATCTTCCGGTCTCATTCCAAGAGGCGCCCCCGGCATTCCCACTTTACTCAATCCGGTACGGAATACACTCTGCCCGGTTATAAAAGCCGCCCGACCGGCAGTACAACTTTGCTCCGCATAATAATCAGTAAAGAGAAGACCTTCTTTGGCTATGCGGTCAATATTGGGGGTCCGGTAGCCCATCATCCCTTTCGTGTAAACGCTGAGGTTGCTCTGACCGATGTCATCCCCCCAGATAAACACAATATTCGGCTTCTTGCTCTTCTGTTCCTCAGATTTAGAAGTGTCTGCAGAATCTGAGCTACTCTTGTCAGCTGCGTAAACACTTAACGGACTGGTCACAGGTAAGAGAAGAAAAGCGAAGCTAAGTACTAATGAAAGCGCTTTACGCATTGAGTTTCTCCAAAATTTAGTAAGCGCCAATTATATCAAAGAGTGGATTTCAGCTAGGTTCTTGGAAAGATATACCTGTGAGAATTCTCGGATACCTAATCAACTATCCATCCCCTCACTTTCTCTTCTACTTGATTCAATTTCTCTCGCCTTTGCTGGAAAACTTGAGCCGGCAGCTTACCTTCTCGTTTTAAGCTCCTATTCTTTAAATAGTGCAGAACCTGTGTCGTGGGAGTGTTTACAAGAGAATAAGCTTGACCGCTAGCCTGGGAAATGCGCCCGGCGAAACGCAACTGGTTATTGGTGTTCGCATCACCGTCTCCGTAAACTGAAACTACAACCAGGATTTTCTGAGCCAGAGCTGTAAGACCTATTAGCGGTCCGGAAATAGTTTGTTGCGTAGCCACACGCCTTAACTTTTCTATTTTCTCTACTTCCTTTTCAACCATGTCATCCACTTTCTGACTGCCTTTCACGATCAAGGCAAACTCTTCAAGCTGCCTGGCGTTTCTTGACTTGTCCGCAGCCAGGGCGAGCAGAGCCTCCTCTTCACCAAATGGAGAGATCAATTTCTCTGCGCTCGGAATATCATCCTGGGGAAGAAGCCTGTCAAGCTTGCTCTTCTGGTATCGCCTCACAATTTTTCCGGCGACGGACCGAACCACCGGATTGAGAGTCGATATACTCTTGGCCACCAGTCCCAGTATCGATGCCGTCCTTACGTTGGAAGGATGAGAGACGCTACCAAGGGAAAGAACGTTATTGCTAAAGTTTATGGAATTCTGGCTTACGTCCAGCGCGAAGAAGACATTCTCATTCCACATTTGCTCTCTGGAAAGAGCGCTCCACCTTTTGAATTCACGGATCAATCGATTCTCAATCCGGCGCATCAACATTGACTCAAGCTTCAAAAGTTTTTTGGAATCGCCCTGCCGAACCAAATCTATTATCCTGTCCCTCTCCCTGAGCAGTTTGTCTATTCTTTCCCGTTTCTCAAGTACAAAATCAACGGACTTTTTCGGTGAATAGCCTTTCTTTGCCGCCAGCATACAGACAATTCCATTTTGGGTAAGCTCCAAAGCGGACGCGGTGCCTCCAATAACTTTGCCCGTAGCGGTGGTATACAGCCCTCTCCGTCTCACGGCGTTTGAACGCCTGGAAACATTTCCGAAAGACCTTCCTCGCTGGTTGATATCACTGATCACATTCGCAAAAGAAAGAGCCGTACTTGACTCTTTAGCCAGAGGATAGAGAACACTTCTCCACTTCCAGTGCTTGTTCGCCTCCTCATGAAAGTTCACGTTAAACCTTGCAAAATCAATACATTCAAGAATAATTTCAGCGTCTATGTTGCGAAGCCGCTTTCGTTTGTCTGGGGGCAGCAGAGTATCAGAAGAGTCAGCCTGAACCGCCCCTTTGACTATCCCATCTTTCGAATCAGCTACCGAACCAGGTGCCCTGACCCCATCGTCAGCCCGGGAAGCCTGAATAAAGAAGAGATGAAGAGCAAAGCAAACCAGGAGAAAAACTATATTCCTCCGGCAACCTGTTCTCATCTTCTTTCTCTTATTCACGCCAAGCCGATGCTCTATCAAGAGTTGCAAGCGTACTAAACAGAAACGCTGTCTTCTTGAGATGAATTCAAAATTTATCCAGGGACAGGAGAGCATGAACGCCGTAGCCTGAAACCAAATTAATCGGAAAGCTGAACAAGGTCACCTTTGACCTGCTCCAATCTTTGTATATGCTCATCCAAAATATCGAGAGCGCTCTTTTTGCTTCTTCTCAAACGCCAATCATTTATTTCACCACCGATGGCGGCAGCGCCGGTGGCTCCCACAGCCATGGAGGATCCCACTAAGCCGACCACGTTGCTGGCGAAAAGCTGTTTGTTGAACTTGATGATCCGCTTGTTCTGTCCATATCGCTGCCAGGCATTTAGACTGATGGTCCCAAAAGCGAGGAACTGACCACCGATAACGGCCGATGCCAGCTTTTGCTGGAAGGCTGTTCTTCTAAACTTCTCCTTTCTAGCAAGCTCATTTTTGACCCGGTCTTGAAATAGCCCACTGGTATCATCCATGATCTCGCTTCTGACAATCTTGCGAGCATAGACATTTGAAGCACCATCTTTAGCCAGAGCTGTTCTTAATTTCTTTCGCGCGCTGGTAAGATCAGCAATAGTCAATTCAGGATTGTATTTCAGTTTCTGCTTCAAGTTTCTACGCTTAACAGCGGCAACAACTTTTCCAGCTCCCGTACTCAACCAGGGACCGGCAATGGTGGCAGCGGAACTCATAATTATCCATATGCTTCCCGGTTCATTCAGGTGAGGCTCACGCAAACCCTTCTTAAACAAATTCAATCCGATAGCCGCCGTTGTATTCCTGGTGATATCAAAACCGTAGAAGACAGCCTGGGCTGTATTGACAGATGACAGGTAACAATGAACTTCCATGAACTCTTTTACCAGAAGCTCCCTGCG
>JAUIJG010000017.1 GCA_030431355.1 bacterium | reverse complement strand
GCACGCCCGCGCAAGCCACCTGTGACGATGACATTCACATTGTCCGGCACATCGTCCAGCGTGGCATGATGCGGCGGTACGATGAGCGTGAGTTCGAGTGATTTATCAAGGCGGCGCAGATGGCGCAAGTGAAGCGCTTCGCCATGTCTGGCTGAAATTTGATCAAATTTGCCAAAGACGATCATTTCCAGGGATGCAGGTATTTTTACTCCGGGAGCTATTTCAGAAAATGGTGCTGGCGCTTCGGTCATCTGTTTTGTCATGGTCTCGACGTAGTTCTTTCCTAGAAATGGAACTTCGCCGGTCAATGCTTCGTACATGACTATTCCAAGGGAGTAAATATCGGTTCTTGTGTCGATTTTCGTGCCCATTCCTTGCTCAGGACTCATATAAATAGGACTGCCAACAACTTCCCCGGTTCGAGTCAATCGCCGCTCCTCATCCATTAAACGAGCGACGCCGAAGTCCAAAACCTTTATAAAGAGCTGCCCATTTACTTTAGCCAACATTACGTTTGGTGGCTTCAAGTCCCTATGGATCACTCCGCGCTCATGGGCTACTTGCATGGCATTGGCCAGCTGCAATCCGATATTTACCACCAGGTTCACCGGAGCTATCTTGGTCCTATCCAAATAACTATCTAAGGTCTCTCCCTGGACAAACTCCATGACAAGATATGCTCTTCCGTCCTTGAGCAGTCCGAATTCCCTGGTCTCCACTATATTTGGATGGTGCAATCGACGAAGCATCTCAGCTTCCCTTAGCATTCTCTCTTTGCTGACTCCGTCCCGGGACAACTGAGCAGAGAGAACCTTAATAGCCACAAAACGAGAGCCAAGGTCCTTCTCGACAGGTTCGCCAGCCTCATGCGGCTCTCTCTCCGCTTTCAAAACCACGCCCATGGCTCCGTAGCCAAGCACTTCCACGACCCTGTACTTGCCTATCTTCTGACCAATCAGTGATTCGCTATTATCCAACACCGTAAAATCGTTGCTCTTCTACCCCAAAATAGAATAACATTGAATAGAACAAATTTAGCCGGAAGCGCCGCATAAATAGATATCCATGCAAATTCCTGAAAGCATTTCAGAAAGGGTTCTCATTCTTGTAGACCTTCAAGAACCCTTTGTCAACGAGCGAACAAAGTACATTCTAGAGAATATTCTCTGGTTGATTGCAAATGTGAAATACAGACTCTATTTCAATGTTCAGTTTCATTGCCGGGAAGGCTCTATATGGCACAGACAGCAAAACTTTCTCTGTGATCGTCCAAGCATCTCTGAGCCATTATTATTGGAGCTGGACAAGAAGTTGCAAAATCTTGGAGCCCTCAAAATAGATAAAAAATCCAAATCTGCGTTTAAGGGCAAGCCGAATATTTTGGAGATCCTGAGAAGAGAGAATATAGAAGAAGTGCATATTGTCGGTCTCGACACAGAGGACTGTGTTCTAGCCACTGCATATGATGCGTTTGACTCCGACCTGCCAACCTGCGTAATCGAAGAGTGTTGCCAGTCCTCTTCTTCCAACGCCCTGCATCTCAGCGGCCTCGCCATCCTGAGGCAACAGAAGATGACAAACAAAACCTACGCCCCGGATGCGAACTGTCTCAAAGAGTGAGACTTGACAAAGCCAGTAAAAAAAACTGTGTCAAACAAACGACTTCTATTTACGCGGCATCACTGCCAAAACTGATTTAACCTTTCTCTCGATCTCATTAGCGAAAAGTAGTGAGTATCCTTTGTCCAGTGCTCTTCCCCGACGACTTCCCGGGGTCAGTACCTGACCAGAGGGATCTTTAACAACCATTGTGGTGGAGGTGCCGCCATCCAGATTGAGAGCCTCAACACAGCCGATCTCTTTGAGCAGCTGGGCAAGTTCCTTGAGCGTCGCGCCGGCGCTAAACTCTTTGCCTCTTGATCCTTCAACCACAAGCAGAACTATGCCACCATCACCAGTTAATCCCACGGCGGTCCGGGCGGCCTTCCTGGTGGTACCGATAGAGTCAGTCGCCTTGCCATTCTTCTCTCGCCGGACAAAAGCTCCTTTTTCGGAAGTAATCGATGGTAAAAGAGCAGGACCTCCCTGTATAGAAGAAATTAGCTTCATCTCCTTGCAGCAAGGACTTCCATGGGGAGTCACCTGACCCTTAAGATTGGACGCCTCCGTACCAATACTTCCATATATGCGAAGCTCACTTCTATCAAAAATTTGAGCCAGGAACGGTTTTAAACGAGGATTATCCACCAGAGCCTGATTCTCTGTAGGGTCTAAAACCTGCTTACCATCAACAACCACATAACTGGCACTGACTCCGTCTGTAAGATTAAAATAACCACCATTGATACCAGCCAGAGCTTCCGAGTTGATCGTCAAGGAAGATGTTGTCGCCCGAGTCTCCGCCACTATAGGCTTCACCACAAACCTGGCATTGTTCAAAGACAATGAGACTGCATGGGCAACCATATCTCTGAATAGAAAGCGATGATAGAAAACGCCGTCACCAATCTCCCTGGTCGTGCAAGACTTTGCCATCTCACCGGTCAATCTCAGTAAGGACTTTGAACCATCCCCTTTTAAGTTCCTGGGGACTTCTCCTACCTTCTTTGTGGTGGATGCATCAACGGGAACTTTAATACTGGCCTGCATGATGCATCCAAGAAATAGAGCAGTGAGGGCGATGGGATAAACAGATGCTAGAAGGATCTTTACTCTACGGTGCAATTCTGTCAGCTCCTGACGAAATCAAAACAGCTATTTACTTACCTTTCCACTCTTTCATCACACCGGGTGGCAACCACTTGCTGATGCCGAACATTATGGTATGCGGTGCTCCCTTAGGCGCATAGCACTGGGCAATGCCAACCTGGGTGCCATCGGCTGGATTGTCCAGAGCACGGTACTTTACGGAGACCAGGGTTTTCCTGGCAGCGGACTGGGCCATAAAGCCATTTTTGTCCGCTCCTTTCAAAAATCTGTACCCGCCGCGCTTCAAAGCTCCCACATAGTAAGAGTAGACCTTGGAGACATTGTCATGGGTCAAAAATTTCACATACTTGATCTCGCCCATGCCCAGGGTCCCGAGACTTTGTTTTTGACTACCCTTCTTATAATAAAATGCATTCGGATAGAGTGGCACCGCTGGCAAATCCCTGGAGGTTACGGAGACACGCTTCGTGCCGGCCGCAATCAACTTACCGCTGCCTCTACTCGACTCTATGGTCTGCCATCGTCTTTCGCCGCCGGCTTTATCATCAATCCCGCTCTCACTTCCCATGCATGGAGCAGACAAGACGAATACCAGGGTAGAAGCTGTTAGTAGGGCACCGGCTCTCATTCAATAATCCCCTTTAAAACCCAAAAGAGTTTATTCTTTCAATCGATTTGATTCTAAATGATTTTAGCAACCTGAAGCTGATCTCGCCAAAACTCATACTCTTCTTCTCCCTTTCAATCTCAAAAATGGACAATATGGTACTAGTCAAATTCAGGTACTTAAAAGTCACAATTTCTGTTGTAAATTGGTGTGTATCCTCTGAAGTCCTTTCCCCAGAATGCCTGAAACCTCTATTGAAGGTACTACTAAAGACTGCACCGGCAACGAAGTTGAATCCGGGCCATGGTCCGACGCCGTCCAGGAGACCTACGACTGGTTCAAGAGAAACACCTTAGATAACGGACTCCAGGATATCGCGGAAAGAGTTCTTCCCGATGCCCTGAAGACCAGTGAAGGATGGCTCAAACTATCCGACACTATCATGCTCCAGAGCATAGAGAAAGCTCACTTTAACTACTTCAAGGACAATACCCACAAAGAGACCGGCTTGACCCTGGACCGCTCCAGGGAGGATGCGCCGGCCAGTATAGCTGCCACAGGTTTTGCCCTAACCGCTTTTCCCATTGGTGTGGAGCGGGGTTGGGTCTCCAGAGAAGAGGCAAGAGATACTACCCTCAAAGCTCTTAGAACTCTGTGGAACACAGAGCAAGGCGATCAGGTCGAAAAGACTTCCGGCAAGAACGGCTTCTTCTATCACTTTCTAAATGCCGAAGACGGCACCCGGGCAGGCAATAGCGAAATCTCCACCATAGACACGGCGCTTTTGATGTCGGGAATTCAGTTCGCAAGATCTTACTATGACCGTGAAGATGGCGCTGAAACGGAGATTCGAGATCTTGCCCAAAAACTGTACGAAAGAGTTGACTGGCAGTCCGCCCTCACAAAGGAAGGCAAGATAAGCCACGGATGGCTCCCTGAAACAGGAATGATTCCTCACTCCTGGAGTGGCTTTGACGAAGCCAGCGTTCTCATGATAATGGCCGCGGGCTCCCCCACCCATCCCATCGATCAAGCTGTAGTAGACAAGTATTTCAGCTCCGCAAAAGTTGAAACTGTCTATGGGCAAGAGCATGTTGTCTTCGGTCCTCTATTTGGGCATCAGTACGCGCAATCCTGGGTCGACTTCCGAGGCGTGACAAATCCCACCTTTGCTCGGCACGAGCTCGACTTGTTTGAAAACTCAAGGAGAGCTGCCCTGGCGCAGAACCTTTATGCCCAGGACAATCCGAATAACTGGAAAGGATACAGCAACCTAGACTGGGGTCTAACAGCCTGTGATGGTCCGGGACCCTCGACAAAAATGATTGAAGGCAAAAGCAGAGAATTTCACGGATACATAGCAAGGGGCTTTCCCCATGCCCCTGACGATGGAACTATCGCTCCGACAGCGGCGGCAAGTTCCCTTCCCTTTGCACCGGAGATAGTGCTGCCCACCCTGAGACATTGGTCCCAGAATAGAAAAGAGTTACTTGGTCCCCATGGCTACTATGATGCCTTCAATATGACCATAGATTCGGCCAAACCCTCGGGCTGGGTCGGAATAGAGACAATAGGAATTGACCAGGGAGCCACGCTTCTGGGAATAGAAAATTACAGATCGGAATTCGTCTGGAATACTATGCGAAGAAACAAAGATGTTGTAGCCGGTCTGAGAAACGCCGGATTTAATGGTGGATGGCTCATAGAGAGAAAAGAACAGGCTGGAGTTTCGACAGAGCAACGCTGAAAGTGATTCTATTCTTCAGCAAACCTATGAAATATCAGATGTATGAACATCTCAAACGCAGACAAATTTGAAATTCACTAAAGCAGTCGAACAGTTGAAATAGTCGCGAATACAAGATATGTAGCCTGTACCAATCTGGCAATATCGAAAAATTCGATCACAAAATCAATACATTCTATTGGTACCTTGAAAATAGAAGGTATTTCAGTAGGTAAATCCATGAAAACAGGCTCTCTAGCTATCCCTTAGCTCACAAGGCAGATGTAAAACGGTCGAACAGTGTTTAAAACCCCATGCATTCAGAAGGGTTCCACTGGGACCAGAGTAACAAACAAACACAAATTTGCTGGCAATTCCCATCGAATTCTCAATCACAGCTTTGTCGCTGTGCTTATTTGTGGTGTCACTAATTGGCGATATAGAAATATGAAAGTGCGATCCCCACTCAACCGCACCCGATCGCAACCTAGATGTATAAACAGGAGGCCCAATAATAAAAACGATGGCAAAGATTCTGATAGTAGAGGATGAAGAAGATCTGGCTAAGCTTGTTAGCAACTGCCTTAAAAGTAACGGACACCTCTGCGAAATCGTACATGATGGAGCAACAGCAGCTCATATACTGAAGATAACAAAATATGACCTGGTGATAATGGACTTGATGCTCCCCGAAATTTCAGGATTGGACGTTTGCAGAGACTATAGAAGACACGCGGGCGCCTCACCAATATTGATGCTCACAGCAAGATCGGCTCTAAGTGACAAGATCGTAGGCTTTGAAGCTGGTGCCGATGACTTCCTTACCAAGCCTTTTCATCTCGATGAGTTAGTGGTTAGAGTGCGAGCTCTTTTACGGAGAGGAGAAGTCCAGAATTCAAACGTGATTCGGGTTGGAGACCTGGAAATAGATACGGAAAGACATCTAGTTACTAAAGGGCACAAATCGATTGAACTTCTTCCAAAAGAGTTCCGCCTACTTGAATTCCTGGCAAGACATCCCAGCAGAGTTTTTAGCACAAAGGAGCTTCTTGAGCACGTGTGGGAAACCGATTCCCAGGCTATGAATGATACTGTTAGAGGTCATATAACCAGAATCAGAAAGAAAGTAGATGCGCCCAACAAGCAATCAATTATAGTCACTGTCTATGGTGTCGGCTACAAACTTGAGCCGATACCTCAGCTCTCGAAAGCATGACAAGAATATCACTCGAGTAAAAAGACCGCACTGTGATCAGCTTGTGCAATATCAATACAAGTAATAAAGCCGTCGAAAATTTCTTTCCAAAACCACGAAGTTCCGAACACTCTCGTCACAATTGCCTTCTATATTGGTACTAGAGAGCGAAGAAAAATAATACGACTGAATACCCCGAGTTTCGATTCGCGGGTTGGTCGCGTTTGTTCTATGCGGGACGAAAACATGCAACAGATAACAAATCTAGGACACAGAATTCCCAAAAACCTTGAAGAGACCATGGACAGGGATATAAGGCTCCCAAACAACAAAGTCAATCCCTATCTCTTCTCAGCTATATGTATAACAATCTGCACCATCAGTGGCTGGTACATTAGTCCGTACTTGCACGAGCAAGGCGTTATCATGCTCTATCTATTAGCCGTTGTCCTGGTAGCATCACGGTTTGGAATGACACCGGCAATGGTTACATGCATCCTGAGCTTGATCGCTTTCGATTTCTTCATTGTTCGTCCCCGATTCTCCTTTGAACCGGCAGACCCTCAAGCGATTTTTTCATTCATTGTAATGTTTATTATCGCCATCGCCATGGGTCAGCTAACCGGAAGAATACAAAGGTTGGTAACACTCCTTGAGCTTCGCGTGGCAAGGCGAACCGAAGATCTTCGCAAAACCAACTACGACCTCCGGGTGCAGGTAGCCAAAAGAGCTGAAGCAGAACGAAAACTCCTGAATTCGATAAACAATCTGGCAGAGCTTAACGAATCACTCAGACAATTTGCTCGCATTGCTTCCCATGACCTGCAAGAACCGCTTAGAAGTCTAAAAGGATACACCGACCTTCTGGAGAGACGATACCAGACTGTTGTCGACAAACGCGGACAGCGCTACCTTAGCCAAATCAGAAACGACGCAGCCCGCATGGAAAATCTTATTGAATCAATCCTGGCCCACGCGAACATCAGAGAAAGAAACGGAATAGATGCAAAAGAAGAAGTGGACCTGAATGAAGTGTTCAAAGAAGTTCGAAGCAACTTGCGTGTCAAAATATCCGAATCGAAGACAAAGGTAGAATCTGAGAATCTGCCGCTGGTCACCGGAGAAAAGTGGCAATTAGTGCAGCTCTTCCAGAATCTCATATCAAACTCGATTCGTTATTCGGGAAGTGATAAACCCCAAGTAGTAATAAAAACAAAGAACATCGGCCGGGGACTAACGAGAATAACAGTCTCCGACAACGGAATCGGAATCAACGATGACGAAAAGGAACAAATTTTTCAAATGTTTTACCGCACCCAGAGCCACGGTCCGATTACGGCAACGGGCTCCGGAACAGGTATAGGACTGGCAATATGTAAGTCCGTAGTAAAAAACCATGGTGGGGAAATCTGGGTAGAGTCCAAACCGAAAGGAGGTGCCGAGTTTCACTTTACCCTTCCCCTGGCGACAAATTGGCGACAAGAAAGCAACGCCGGTCTTTCATCAGCAAGGAAAGAGCCTGCAACAATTTAAGAGGTAAGAAGATGACACTAGATATCCTATTAGTGGAAGATAGCCCCAGCGATGCTACCCTAGCGGCAGAAGCGCTAATAGACACCGGAATAGATCACAAAATCTCGCTGGCTGAAGACGGTCGCAAGGCGATCGACTACCTGGAAAAAGCCGGCTGTAGAGATGCGCATCCGGTACCGGATGTGATTCTACTGGATCTAAACATGCCAAGGGTAGATGGTCACGGTGTACTAGAAGCAATACGCTCCCAGGAGAAACTAAATGAAGTACCAGTTCTGGTACTCACTGTTTCGAAAGCCGACGAAGATATCTTCAAGGCGCTGGATCTTGGCATGAACTTCTATCTAAGAAAACCAGTAAGTCCGGAAACACTGAAAGCCATTCTAGAGGCAATAGAAAAACTCTGGAATCAATAGACTAACAGAGAAGAGCGGAGGAATCCCATTATGATCAGCAACATTGATAGATCAAGAAATCAGCTAAAAATGAAAGAGCACGTTCACTACATTTTGGCAGGCAACAAAAACACTCCAGCTAAAGTGCTGGTACAACTATCTAAATCTCCATTTGAAAAAGTACGGCTTCAAGTGGCAGAGAATCCGAAGACACCGGAGATTGCATTGTTCAGGCTTCTTCGCGATGACAGTGCAGAGGTGCGCGTCTCAGCAGCTTGCAATGGAAACATAAAGTGCGAAACGCTACAAGAGATCATCAAATATGGTGACGACGATGTCAAATATCTGCTTGCAGAAAACGACACGATTCCGACCACCTACTTGTTGAGCCTTTGCTTCGCGGAAAACCCCTACGTCAAAGACAGAGCAGAAAGGACTCTCAATCAAAAACTCCTTTAATCATGAACAAAACATTCCGGATAATCACCCTAATGCTACTCTTCTTCGGCTTGGAGACAGAATCTCCAGCCTTGACGAAAAATTCACCACCGCCTGATGAAAGCGCAAAGGGGGCATACTCTGTCCCCTTTACGCCCCACCCGATCTCACCCAAACTGACGCGATGGTGGGAAGTAACCCTGGAGAGGGAGAAAGTTACGCCCGAATCATTCACGGATAGCTTCGAGCCTTTCATCAAGGACAAATGGGTGATTCTGGAAGTCAAAGACATGGAATTTCAAGATCACCAACCAGCCTCAATGTACTATGTAAGCGATCACCACAGTATGCAGGCGAACGCATCGGCGGCTAACAAAAACGATCCGACCAAGGTGATCTATAAAACTTACTGGAAGAAAGTAAAAAACAAGAAAGTTGTGGCCAGGGGGAATTTAAAACTAGGCAAAGACCGCAACACGATCAAAGGGCATCATCAGATTATCCATATGGATCTTAATGACAATGCCTATGTAACTGCTGAATACAGAGTCAAGGGAAAAAGACTGAAAAAACCGTAGAAAAAGCTATCATTGGCGCTACCCTTCAACCGTGTGTTCGGGGACGGGGATTGATTTCACAGCACCAGGTTATTTATGCGAATTTCTACAGTTCTAATATCAGCAAGCTCAGTCCTTCTTCTTTTAGGTTTCTCTTCCGCATCAAGCGCCAAACCAGCCAATGCAAAGAGGTATCCGGGACCCGGACAAATTCATAAAGTCAAGAAAGCATATGACGGGACAATCAGCACTTACCCCATAGCAATGACCCTTAGTAGAGATGGGAAGAAGCTCTTCGGCAGCTACGCATATAAGAAAGTCGGAAAACCAATAAAGTTGGCCGGTAGCGTAGATTTACAGTCAATTTATCTATATCCACCAACGAGCAATGCCACACTCGAAGAAATCGATAGTTCCGGCAAGAAAACAGCCGTCTTCAAGGGAATTTTCACTGACTATGAGTTCTTCGGACAATGGCATTCCTTTGCTAAGCAGGGCAAGAAGCTTCCTTTCAAACTGATTGGTACGCACAGCCTGGGTCCCGGCTCAGTCAAAATCGCAAGGAAAGCTGATACTCGCTATAAAAGCGGACACCACAGAGGGGTAGTATACAGACCCACGTTGTCGTTTTTGCCAGAGAATGTATTGTCTAAAACACGGAAAGCAATCAAATTTGAAACCGTGGCTGATGGTGACGATTGGTCCGGCTGGCTGGACAAAGCCACCTACTACGTAACCCTAAACGACAACTATATCCTCAGCCTTCTGTGGTGGGTAGAGGGCTCCGGCGCCTATCCGGACAGCTGGAACAAAGCAGTTTCAGTCAACCTCAAAAGCGGAGAGACGATTAAGGCAAAAGATCTTTTCCGGCAGCAGAACCTCGGTCAGCTTGCCTCTAAAGTTAATACAGTTCTGCAAAAGAAAATCGCCGAGAAGATACAAAAAGACGTGGATCCGGAAGACAGACAGTCCATAAAAGAGAGACTCAGCCAGGCTAAATTTGGTGTAGACAATCTAGACTCTTTTTCCATTAGCGGATATGGAATCACTTTTCTGTATAACTTCGATCTGCCCCACGCCATGAAAGCAGTGGAACCGGAGGGTGCTTGCTTCCTTAGCTTCGGGGAGCTGAAAAGCTTTCTAAGAGCCGACGGTCCGCTTGGTAGATTTTCCGGGAATTGAAATTCGCGAAACTGGGAAGTCAAAAGCCAAGTTGGGTTGAGTTTTGACTACCTATACCCATACAACAAAATTGATGTATGACCATAGGAAGCCTTATTAAAATCTATCATTTGTATTTAGGCTTACCCAGAAGTTCCAATACAGACCAGGGCTTGCTCGTCTCCCTGGTCTTAGCAGAAGGCGCGGGCATAGTATCTCTCAAGTACTTGAACCGGCGATTCGGTTGAAATTCTACTCCATTCATATACTTGCTCTGGGTTCTAACAAAATCGCCCACCGAGTTTTTGGGATACTTTTTGCCAGAAATAACAAGACATTTTGAGTTCGCAGAGTTCATGCTTGACCAGGCGTTCAAGCCATCCATGCGCGTCAACCTGTGTTCACTTCCAGCGGAGTTGCGCTTCCTTGCACCGGTGCTTGTCTTAACTTCAACGTTTCCCTTCTCAGAAACGCTCTCTTTCGACGCATCACAATCAGAGGTCTTAGGTATCGCTGGCTGAGCGACGAAGAAAGAAGCGCTTAAGACAAAGAAAACTAGGTCTGCTTTGGGGGATTTCAACATATCTCCATGATACTCAAAACTCAGTGCCTGATGATCTTGAAATTCTACCAGTTCAGTTAATAGTAGACTTCGCTTGCTCACCTTTGCTCACCGTGGTACCTTTCAGTTCAATTTGAATCTTAAACAAGGGAGCGCCAATGGAATTAGATATTCAGGGAAAGAATGCTCTGGTCACGGCAGCTAGCTACGGTCTTGGATATGCAGCAGCCAGGGCATTGCTGAAAGCCGGCTGCAACGTAGTGCTAAACTCCCGTTCCATGGAGAACTTGAAGAAGGCGGCGGCGGATCTTGCTGACGAACCTGTTCTGATATCGGCGGACTTGTCGAAGCCGGAAGATAGATTGCGGTTGATTGCAGAATCTGAGGCTGCCGTGGGAGCAATAGACATTCTGGTAGTGAGTACAGCTCATCCGCCGACAATGCCATTCTCCAGAGCGACTGATTCCGACTGGGAACTGGGCTACCAACTCTTGATGCGCGCCCCCATAGAACTAAGCCGGGCAGTAATTTCAAATATGCGTAAAAACAAATACGGAAGACTCATCTATATCGGCTCAATATTTGGATTGGAAGCAGAAGCATCGTCCGTGGTCCAGTCAACATTCCGAGCCGGGCTGAATAATCTAGCAAAATGCATTGCCGTCGAAGAAGCACCAAATGGTATCACTGCTAATGTCATTTGTCCCGGATATTTTGACACGCCCCTGGTTCGCACTCTCGCAAAACAGTACGCGACAGAGACATCCAAAGATCTAGATTCTGTATTAGCGGAATGGAAGAGTTTTTCACCCATGAATAAATTTGGGCACCCGGACGATATTGGCGCTTTCATAACGTATCTGTGCTCAAGTCATGGTCAATTCTTTTCCGGTTCGGCAGTGCATATCGATGGCGCGGCTATAAAAAGTGTGTGACCCATTGAATCGGATAGAAAATTGGATATCTCTAGCAGGAGAATTGGCAATTTGACAATACAGAAATCCAGTTGCGATGCATGCAACGAGTCCATTCAGCAATCGACTAGAGACAAAACCGGTGGGCTTTGTATGCCCTGTCACCAAAAGAGACTCAAGCACCTGGAAGAGAAGTATAACGAAGAGAATAGAAGAGAGCTTGACCCCTTTGACGGTATAGTAGACCCAGTAGAAATACTGAAGATTATGCATAGAAAGAGAGAAGAAGCCCCTCTAATTGTCGAAAGAGATTATCCTTTGTCACGACATGATTTGGCTTGCCGCTTAGATCAGGCTCAGACTAACCGACTTGCACGTTACCTTCTTGAATTGGCTAACAGCGATAGGGCAAGCGAGGCCTTTCAATTAGCTTCAACACTGAAGAGGTCTACAGATCAAAACATTGATCAATTTCTAAAACTGGCAATAGAAGATGAATTGGATTGCCCGGATGACTTCTTGTTCCATCACGCCGGCGCAGAGGTAAGAGATCTCATTTTCAGTTTGATTGCAGAGGATCCGGATACATACTTAATTCGACTATCCTGGATTGGAGACTCAGAGGTACAGAAGCAGTTCAGTACATGGCGAAAGACAAAACCCTCTTGGGCGGAAGAACTCAATCTGTCGCCCGAAGAATACTCTTTGAACGCAGGATGGGAGCTAACAGAAAAAGGCGAGAGAAGGGACCTTTGTTTTGCACAGTGTTTCCCAATTGAATCGCCTGAGAAGGATTCTCAGACAGGGGAAATAAGTGCCATTATCAATAGTACCAAGAGATGTCCGAGCTGCGGCAAAAATCTGATAACACTTCTCGAGACAGACTTAAAAAGCCTTACCTTTACATGGAACGGGGAAAACGCAAGTGAAACTTTGACCTTCTCCACTTGTGAGAGATGTGTTCTGGTATCAAACTTCACGATATCAAACAAAGTTGCATCTGGCTGGGAACTGACCGAAGTAAGTTTGATAATAGAGCCATCAGACGACACCGAGCAATTTACAAGAAACAAAAGCCTTTCGATAGGAGCTCAAAGAAATTGTTTGTACGCGGCTTCGGACGAGCTGGATATAGATAATTACTCACAGATAGGGGGATACCCTAACTGGCAGCAAGGTCCCATCTACCCCCATTGCCCAAAATGCTCTAAAAGAATGATGTTCTTTGCCCAGGTCGAAGGAGACTTACTTGAAGGCGGACCACTCGGATTCTTTTACGCTTTTATATGCGAACTGTGCAAAAGAAATACTGCCGTTGTTTACCAGACAACATAGATTAATCAGTCTGAACTCTGCTGCAATCGAATGGAAGTCTGGCTACTTTCTCTTGTTTTCAATGTTTACCCAGTCCGGTCCACGATATGCGGAGTATCCACGAACTTTAAGCTTTCCCGAACCATCAGATATCAATAAAACACCCCTTGGTCCATAAGGATCCCGTTTAACTCCTACGAATGGAAGAGGGACTGCCCCCCGAACAATATCAACTAAGTATTCTCCTGCAGAGTTGAACTCGGCTCTGGATACCTTTGTACCGTCCTCAATCACAGGCAAAACTTTCAGGCAATCAACAGATCCATCTCTGTTGATACGAAACCAAACAGCCCCAATCTTTGCAGGAATTTCCGTCCGAAAACTACGAACAATACGCTTCATTACTCTATTGTTCCAATCACCAAAGAACTCATTCCTTGTGAAATTTTCAAGAGTATAAGTAACCGGATATCCAACTGGATCAACCGGTCCAATCGAGAGCGGACAATCTCCCTCGTTTATGGTTGGGCCATAGATCAAGGTGGCATCGATTACCTTGCTAGTTCTTAAATATTGCAATTTTGTACTTTTCAAAGCGTTAGCTAGAGCAAGGTAGACGGATCCACCGAAACTAGTTGAACACTCATTCTTGCAGATACACCTTCTTATCCAGCGTATCGATCCGTCTGGATACAACGTGAATTTAACTCCGACATGCTTATCTATCGGAATCTGTTTGCTATCCAAATCGGGCCCCTTGTAGTTTTTGAATACTAGCTGAGCATCCTTGTTTCCTTCATCACTAACAATAAGGGGTACGACTAGGGGTTCGACAAAAGAATCCGCGAAAATAGGTACCGTTGAAGTCAGCAAAAGAAGAATCAACAGCAAATATAGCCATAACCTTTTTCGCAATTGAAACACAATTTCACTCGATTGTTTCAGTATCATTCAAAACATATCCGATGTTTCCATAGTTTCAGGAGGAAATTACTCAAACTTCTCACAGACAGACTTTATAAGCTCTATTTGAAGTCGACTGTGCTCTAGTTCATCCATAAACAGATCATACCTGAAGCTTTCGCATGGAGCGTTTTTGTTTTTGCGTGAACCTTACTCAATCCACGGTATCCAACAGTGAAAGCAACTCTTCTTTCACCCCCCTTCCAATTACTTTATCAACCACTCGGTTGGCTCTCTTCTGGTCAAAGGTTCCGGGTTTCCGCAATGCCACAGCAGAATCACCGGACACGGAGAAAGTGAAGCTGTACATGCCTTCAGAATTTCGATGCGCTACAAAACCCCTATCGCCTGACCAATACGATTAGTGCACAGTGAATTTGAGGATACCTCTATTTTATTAGAATCAAGCACCTGCAGAATTAGAATCTGGTTCAAGCACTCCTCCGAGCTTTCCACAAATCTGACACAATCTGGGTATATTCTCGAATATGCTCACTTACTAAACCCAGCAATAAAGTCTATGCTCAGCCTTGCTCTGAGCGGAGTCGGCATTGGCCGAAACAAAACCTGCACTCGGATGTTTAATCCACACGGAGCCTCTACCCTTGGGCGATCAAGCAAAAGTTACAGATGCCAAAGAAGCAGCCACACTAAAACCGGCGGACTCGTCTGCTGCGCTCAACAATGACGTCTCCATGGAAGATCGTAGCAGTTATCTGGCACAGGAAAGAAGCCCCGGCGCAAACAACAAAAATGATGTATTGCCGAGCCTCGAATTGGTAGATGGTGAGAGCGTTCAAAAAGAAGACCAGAACGCCGCTTCGGATCTCAGCACCTTGGAGCCGGAAGACCGTGAGGCCATAGCTCGAGGCGTGGGTTTGAATCCGGAAACAGCCAGTAATTCAGAAATTGAAGAGGCTCTCAACAGAGAGCATCTCGATACAATGGCTATTTCGGTGGGCCTGGGACCCGGTGAGTCGAAAGCAGATGTAGAGAAAGCCCTGGAACAAGACTGGATGAATGAGCAACGCCGAGTCCTCGGTCTCGGCAAAGACGCCAGCTTGGAAGAAATAAACAAAGCCTGGCTCAAAGAAGGAGCGCAGTCACTGGGTCTAAGTCCCGATGCCACTGAAGCTGAGGTAAAGAAAGCCTGCCTTACAAGAGAAGCCGAAATTAGCAAAATGCCCCCCGTAGAACAGAAAGCCTACCGGCAACAGCAGTTCAAAAATTCAGTAGAGAACGGAACCGCGATAGTGGAATGCGAAGAGTAAATCCGGCAAAAGTCATCAATAAACATATCAATAATAGACATAGCAAAGAGCCGGCACTATATATAGTACCGGCTCTTCTCAACTATTGTCTGCTTAGTTCAATTAGAACTAGTCAGCAAGATTCATCCAAACACTCTTGATGTTGCTGTAAAGCTCAATGGAGTGTTTGCCAAGCTCACGACCGTAGCCGCTTTGCTTGTATCCGCCGAAAGGAACAGCAGGATCAAATACGTTGTAGCAGTTGACCCAGACTGTACCGGCTTTGATTTTCTTGGCGAATTTGTGGGCTTTCTTGACGTCTTGGGTCCAGACAGCACCGGAGAGACCGAAGCGAGTTTTGTTAGCTTCTTCGGCAACTTCGTCCATTTTCTCGAAAGGAATTACTGAAAGAACAGGTCCGAAGACTTCTTCCTGGGCAATTCTCATGTCGTTCTTCACGCCGGTGAAGATAGTGGGTTTCACAAAGTAACCTTTGTCGAGACCTTCAGGACGCTCACCACCACAGGCGAGGCTGGCGCCTTCCTTCTTGGCGATGTCGATGTAGTCGAAGCAACGCTCTTGCTGCTCTTTCGAAACCTGAGGACCGATAACGGTCTTCTCATCAAGACCATTACCTTGAACCATCTTGCCGACACGATCAAGCAACTTGCTCATGAACTCGTCCTGGGCGTTCTTCTCGATGAAGAGCCTGGAACCAGCGCAGCAGACCTGACCCTGGTTGAAGAAGATACCGGTGATGGCACCGTTGACGGCGATATCAGCGTCAGCAAAGACGATGTTAGGAGCTTTACCACCGAGTTCGAGAGATACTCTCTTCAGGTTTCCAGCGGAAGCCTTAACGATGATCTGACCTGTTTTGTCTTCACCGGTGAAAGCAATCTTGTCGATGTCCATGTGGTTGGCGATGTACTCACCAGCAGAGTTAGGACCGAGTCCGGTGATGATATTGATTACGCCTTCGGGAATACCAGCTTCCAGAGCCAGTTCACCTAATCTGAGGGCGGAAAGAGGAGTTTGCTCGGCGGGCTTGAGGATAACACTGTTACCGCAAGCGAGAGCTGGGCCCCACTTCCAGGCGAGCATCAGCATCGGGAAGTTCCAGGGAATGATTTGACCGACAACGCCTACAGGCTCGCGAAGAGTGTAGGTGAAGAAGTCATTGTTAGCGTTTATAGTTTCGCCTTCGAGCTTTGTGCACCAGCCGGCATAGTAGCGGAAAGTTTCGGCGGTCATCGGCACATCTACCCAACGGGATTCTTTGATGGGCTTACCGTTATCGAGGGTCTCCAGTTGAGCCAGCTCATCGGCGTTCTTGTCAATCAAGTCAGCCAGGTTGTAGAGGCATTTGGCTCTCTGGCTGGCGGAAAACTTGTTGTAGAAGGCTCCGGTTTCGAAGGCTCTTCTAGCGGCTTTTACAGCCAACTCAACGTCTTCTTTGCCGCCTTCGGGAATTTCAGCGAGTAATTCTTCGGTTGCCGGGTTGTATGTTTTAAACGTTTTGTTTGTCTTGGCATCCACCCATTTGCCATCGATTAAAAGTTGCTTTGGCTTCTCCAGCCAGGATTTACACAGTAATTCTTTTTCTTGGACAACGGCCACGTTGAGACCCTCCCAGATTGATCATAAGTATCTTTACCAGTGCTTTTCAGCCACTGGAACCCATTCAAAATATCATGTCGAAAGTATATTTATGGAATAGATCCTAAAGGTTTAAGAATGCTCTAATAAACCAATAAAAAGGATAGGAAAAACCAAGTAGTGCGTGCCGATACTATTTGACAACATCAAAAGAGAAAAAGACCCTTTCGAGCATGGAACCATATACGATACCAGAACCAATTCAAATTAGCCTGACCACCTTTTAGTTATCCCTAAACTTCCAAAAGTTCCAGCGCTCTTGCGGAGAAATGACCATGAATGATGAATCAATTCGCCTGAAATCAAAACTCCAGAGGCTGGAAGATGTTTTAGAGAAGCAGAGATGGTCCCAGAAAGAACAGCTGATCAAATTTGAAAAGACCGTCGAACGTCTAGAACAAGAGCTGGCGGAGCAAAGGTTCACCGCCAACTACAACAAGGAACAGATAGCCCGCTATCAGATAGTTTTGAACAATATCTCGGAAGGCGTTTATGCCATGGACGCGGACGGAAATGTCATGTTCATGAACGACCAATCCAAGGAGATGCTCTCCGAAGAAGAGATTACGCCTTATCTTCTCAAAGCTTCCTCAGGCAGCAATGGCAACGCAGACTCCAGCGCCGGAGAGGTGGTCGAAATTGGCGAAACCATCTACCAGATTACGGCAAGACCGCTAATAGACACAGATGACAAAATTGTCGGAAGCGTGGCTTCTGTCAGAAAAGCGCCCTAAAATTGCTTCCCAGCTTTAGCCAAAGAGAGCCTTAGTATACAAAAGATAGTTTTACCAACGCCGCATTCCGGCTCCGGTAAATTTACCCCGGGAAGCAGCACTGTCAATCTTCCAGATGCCACTTTCCTTGATCATTCTATAAATACAGTAGCCATAACCATTACGCTGGTTCACGGCTATATTCCCTTCCACCTTCACGTCCAGACTGCGGCCCCCGGGATGGTTGATTACTTTTACGATTTTTGGACTACCTATATATGTACCGCGCAATTTGTTGAGGGTCTGCAAGCGGGTGGTGCCGACCTGCTGGGCCATGCTCCTACGACAGTGCGCAGTGTAGTAGGGGATGACGTCTGCCACATCCTTTGCGTAATAGAGCTTGCCATAGAAAGCATCGAACCAGGTCTTAAAGTACTTCTTCTGCTCCTCTTCGGTCATGGGAGCAGCTTTCTTACTCTCTTTCCCTTTATCGTCTGACTGCTCTCTCTCAGAAGTTTCAGACTCTTGGTTAGCAGGTCCGGCTTCATCACAGTGCCCAGGCAAGCTAACCCAGGATAGACCTATCGCGATAGCAATCACAGATATGAAAAGACAAGATGCGGCACGACTACGAGTGCGATCAGGCAAAACTGGGCTTCCAGTCTGGAGCCTTATCATCCTGGGAATCATCATCTTTGCCCCCGGACTCTACCTCTTCCTTTTCAGGAGTAGAAAGCTTGATCTTGCCCTCTTCACCACCGGTACCACCGGTGATACTGGGAGGACCGAAGCTGGTCGGATCTTCTCCTGCGGCAAGCCGCTTCTTCACGTCTTCCATGATAGCGTCCACTTCAGCTCTCTCAAGGGTCTCTTTCTCAAGCAAGACCTTGACGATTGCATCCATATGGGGACGGTGTTTAACCAGTAAATCTCTTACAATTTCATGTTGCTCAGAGATAAAGCGTGAAATCTCTTCGTCGATAATGGTGGCGATGTTCTCACCATAATCACGCTCGTGGCCGAAGTCCCTTCCCAGAAAGACCTGTTCATTCCGCTTGCCAAAGGTAAGCGGTCCAAGCCGGTCGCTCATTCCGTAGGAGGTAACCATCTTACGGGCGATGCTGGTGCTCTTCTGCAAGTCATTCTGAGCACCGGTGGTGACATCATTGTAAATCAACTCTTCGGCAACTCTACCGCCAAGAGCCACACCAATTTCAGCAATCAGCTGTGACTTGGTTTGAGAAAGGAGATCTTCATCCGGAAGCATCATCGTGACACCAAGGGCGAAGCCTCGGGGAATAATCGTCACCTTATGGAGCGGATGCGCGCTGGGCAAGAGCAAGCTCATCAGAGCGTGACCTACCTCGTGATAAGCGGTCATCTCCTTCTCTTTGGCGGAGATGATTCTGGATTTCTTCTCAGGTCCAAGACAGACTTTGTCTATGGCAAGCTCCATATCTTCCATGCCGATTTCGAGCTTGTCCTGACGAGCAGCCTGCAATGCCGCTTCATTGAGAAGGTTGGAGAGATCCGCGCCGGTAAATCCGGGTGTACGCTTGGCAAGAATTTTGAGCTCCACATCTTTTGCGATGGGCTTGCCCTTGGCGTGTACTTTCAAGATCTTCTCACGACCAACAACATCGGGCGGATCAATAACCACCTGACGGTCGAATCGACCAGGTCTGAGAAGAGCGGAGTCAAGGATATCAGGACGGTTGGTGGCGGCAACCACAATGATTCCAGTGGTGCCTTCAAATCCGTCCATTTCTACCAGAAGTTGGTTGAGGGTCTGCTCTCTCTCGTCATGACCGCCGCCTAAACCGGCTCCACGCTGACGACCGACAGCATCGATCTCATCGACAAAAACAATACAAGGAGCGTGCTTTTTAGCCTGGTCGAAAAGATCACGAACCCGGGAAGCACCCACACCGACAAACATTTCAACGAAATCCGAGCCGGAGATGCTGAAGAAGGGAACACCCGCTTCACCCGCCACCGCCTTGGCAAGCAAGGTTTTACCGGTACCAGGAGCACCAACAAGCAAGACGCCTCTGGGGATACGTGCACCGAGGGCCTGGAATTTCTCCGGATTTTTGAGGAAATCCACCACTTCTTGCAGTTCGTACTTAGCTTCGTCGATTCCGGCCACATCGGCGAAAGAGACTTTCACTTTGTTGTCTACCATCAGCTTGGCCTTACTGCGACCGAAGCTCATGGCCTGATTTCCGCCCGACTGAGCGCTGCGGAACATCAGAAGTAGACCGACCAGGATAAGAATGGGGAGGAAAAAGGAGCTGATCATGCTGAACCAGAAACCGGACTTGTCCACATCCTTGACATCAACAGGGATTCCGGCGTCTTCAAGCTTCTTGATCAGAATCTCTTTGGATTCTTTGGGCACAACAACCGGGATAGGCTTCTCTCGTTCTTCGCCTTTGTATTTGACCTGAACGGTGGCCTCTCCATTGGTCATGATGATCTTTTCAATGGAGTCGGGCTCATTGCGAATGGTCTTTATGAGGCTGGAATATGTTGTGGGCCCTTCTTTCTTGTTGATGCTCGACAACGAAAAGATGAACACCACCAAGACAAGTAGTAAAACAAAAACGGCCCAAGTAGTACCGTATTTCCTCATGTAATTTACTCCACAATAACCCGACTGGAATTATATCATGTCACTATTAGCTCTATTATAGCTCTGGACAGGCTTTTGAGCCCGAAGCTGATAATACTTCAGACAACAGTCCTGATCGTCTATAGCAAAAGGGATAACGAAAAAACAGCATGTAGCCGGGTCGGACATGTGACTGTTGCTTCTTCTAGTATGGCAAATATTCCTCAAGTTAGCCTGTTTTCCAAGCCCGAGGACTAAAATTGTCAAATACCTGGTCCTGACAAGCGATTCCACCGCTCAACCAGAATTCTAGAAAGCAAAGCAAAGGAGGCAATTGCGAAGTTTGACCCCGGTTGCCATCCTACGGAAAATATTAAGCTTCCGATAACGGTCAGCCAGGTCCGACCCTAGCCTCAGGCTAGAATCGGACCGCCACTGGCTAGATCAAGCCACTTCATGACAAATGATGGCCGTCCCCGGGTGCGGAGTTTTTCACTCAATCCGTAACCCGGCACCCAGAGCACTTCTTCTCCGCGCGCAAGCACTATGACCGTCTTCATATCCCTTTGAAAAGGAGGCAGGGTCTCGGGATCATTCGGTTTATTTGAGTGCAAATACTTTTTGAGCCTCACCATCTCATCCATGCCGAAAGGCTGAATCATGTCCCCGGCTCTTCGCATCCTCACGCAGACCGACCCTTCCTCGGCCTTGAAATCCACCAGGGCTTCCAGGGCCCTCCTGTCCGGAAACTTCAATTCATCATCGCTTCCAAACCGGGAAATTCGAAGACTTTTATTCAACCAGGTGACAAGATTTGAGGAGCTTCCCCTGTCAGATGTAATTGCAGGAAAGTGGACCTCGGTCTCTTGATTGGCCAGGAAATTTCTCCTTCTTCTCTCCGACTCGTGGTCCAACATTTTAAAAGCTAATACCCTCTTATCCTTGTCTATTCGTGCTTCAAGAAAGTCCGAAAGAGTGACGGCCCCTCCGGCATCTTCTCGATCAACCAGATCAGTAACATATGAAATCCTCTCAAAACTCGGCTCCAGGTCAAGCTCTCTGAACTGCCTGGCGATCATACGGCGGAGAACGGCCTTATGAATCTCCTTCAACTGATCTAGATTCCAATAAATCGCTTTGTCATTTGATTTTCGACGAGCGGAATTTCTAACCTCTTCCAGATTGCTCTCTACTACTAATCCGAAATACTCTTCTTCGGTTGTGACCACATCATGCAACCTTAGCAAGCTCCGCTTCCACTGGCTGAATCTATTCTCCACAACGGGAATGAGGTGGTGGCGGATATAGTTGCGATCATAGTCTGCCCGGGAGTTTGAGCTATCTTCCCTGGCCTGGGTCTCACATGCGGCGAGATATTTCAAACAATCAACTTTCTCCAGGTCGAGAAGGGGCCTCATCAGCCAGATATCGTCCTCGGGCGTAAGTTTGCGAATCCCCCTCATGCCCAGGAGCCCGGAAGGGGAGGTTCCACGAAACAGGCGAAAGAGCATAGTTTCCAACTGATCGTCGACGGTATGACCGGTAAGAATAAGGCCCGAGTCGATACTTCTTGCGTAGTCCAGAAAAATTGAGTACCGCGCTTTTCTCAACTCATCTTCAGAAGGTGTATCCGGTCCATAGGAGGGTCTCGATAAAGAGCGCACTTCCAGCTCCAGACCCAAGTTTTTGCAGAGATTTCTACAAAACTCCTCATCCTCTTCGGACTCGCTGGAGCGCAGTTTGTGATTAACATGAAGCGGTCTAATCTTGATTCCCCGGTCTCCGGCAAAAGACTGCACCGCCATAAGAAGGGCAGTGGAATCCGGTCCGCCGGATATACCCAAAACCGGTCTTCTCACACTCCAGGAATCCACCAGACCGCAGACTTTGTCCAGCTCCCTGGCGTAAGCGGAGGATACCTTTTCGATGAACCGTTCTTTATAGGATGGTGGTTTTTCTGCGCTTTCCATTGGCACATTTTATTATATTGAAGTTTTAGGTTATCCTACAGAAAAGACCCTTTTGAAAACATAAGCCTTCAAGACCGCTTCCCGTGAAAGATAAGATGAAAAAGCCAGCCAAAATTGAACAAATATTGCCCGCCGCTACTCTTATTCTGGCATTTATTACTACAGCGCCCTGCCAGGCTGACACATTGCAAGGCTCAGTCGATCAGACCAGCATAGAGCCCACTACGGTGGAGAAAGCGAAGCCGGATTTCACGATGCCGACTCCGGTTCTTCCTGGCTCCGCAAGCGAAGACAAGCTCAAATCCGGACAGGGAACCCTGGACAGCGCCTCGCCCCTGGAAGGCAAAGACGATGATGACGCGCTCCAGGGTAATGTGGAGGACGAAGGCGATATTGAGTTTCGGCGCCGTTTCGGCAGCCTGGACAAGCCCAAGAATGTTCTCAAAGGCAGCGCCTCCGATAGAACCTTGAATGCTACTGTCCAGAAAGAAGGCGGACAGTTGGAGAGCCAGGATCCCGACTATGGAGACAAAGAGCTGGCCATCGCCTGGGATAAATGGCGCAACAGATTTCTCTGGTCGGTACAGTCCGGTGTAACTCAAGCGATGAATGATCCGGACAATCCTCAAATCAAATGGGATCCGGCAAGACAGACCATGGTGAGCAAATTCCCCATGGGAACTATCGCCTGGTTTTCCTGCAAAATATCCAACGACAGAAGAATTTCCAACCTGAAACTACTGCATTCATCAGGCTTCCCAGACTATGATCAAGCAGTGCTAAATTCGGTGCGCGCCCTGGAAGGCTCCGCCATCCTAAAGTTCCCCGGTCGCTCCAAAAGAATCTCCGTGAGCCAGAACGCGGGAATCAAAACCGCTGCCACCGGAGGAAGACAGTTCTTTAAATTCAATGACGTGGAGCGCTACCGGTATCAGCCTTGATAGCACCAGATACGGTTATCTTTATATTTCTAGTATAAAAAATGGCACGGGACAGAATCGAACTGTCGGCCTGGCGGTTATGAGTCGCCCGCTCTAACCTTCTGAGCTACCGTGCCTCAGGGTAGATGATTATCCTTAGACGGACCTTTCAGTGTCAAGCTTAAATCGAAATTATGAAATCGCAACAATCGGCTGATCGCCCGCTATGATGGTAACGTAGGCGTATCCGGTTAGTGAAATGATTTATTACGAACTAGCAATTTTAGGCGGGATCTTCATCTTAGCTCTAGTTGCTATGGCCGCTTTCGGTAGACCCATGGCAGAGGCCTACGCCGAAAAATTGAGGGTGGAATCAACAAACCGGCCGGAAACTGACAAAACAGAGAAGCTGGAAGCCCGCGTAAGAGAGTTGGAGTCTCAGGTTGACGACCTGACAAAACAATTGATCGGAATGCAGGAAACCCTTGATTTCACAGTAAAGCTCGTGGAGAAAGAGTCCGCTGACGTATAAATTCCGCCAAGAGAGTAGACAAGAAGTTCTAAGAAAAACAAACCCGTTAGAATTGGTCCGAAGTCCAGACTGATTTAACGACTTTTGTCACCCACGTATAAAGTGACAACGGCGAC
>JAUIJG010000440.1 GCA_030431355.1 bacterium | reverse complement strand
ACCGGAAAACGGTATCTTGCCTGCCACCGAAGATACGTTTACGACTTTGCCACCACCGTTTTCCATGAAGTGAGGCATGGCTTCGTATATCGCTTCCACGCAGGCGAAATAGTTGACGTCGAATACCCGGCGCCAGTCTTCCGGGTTCAAAGAGGTTACTTTGCCGGGATAGGCCATACCCGCATTGTTTACAAGAAGGTCGATGCTTCCGAATTGTTCTCTGCAAGTTTTGACCAGAGACGCGGCCATGCCTTTTTCGCCGATGTCTCCTGCGACAATTGTGCAAATGCCGCCAGCCTTTTCTACAGCTTCTTTAGTGGATTCAAGCTGTTCCTGATTTCTTCCATTGATAACCAATCTCGCCCTGTACTTGCGGGCAAGATAGATGGCGAGCGCTTTTCCGATACCGGAAGAGGCTCCCGTTATAACTCCGGCAAACTCTTTGTTCAGTTTTTTGCTCCTTCCGAAAAGCATGATCAGGCGATCCCCATAGCAAGGAGTCTATATTATAGGTGTTTTTATTCTGCTAACAGAGATTGCCCCTTCGGTTTTTACTTGCCTTAAGCTTATTCAAACAAGAATGAACAGGGTCTCTATGCCGTAGACAGCAATCAGTTTTGAAAAACGGGGATTGTATTCCTGGGAGTCAAGGTACTCTTTGAAAGAGTCCAGAGGAGTTAGCTCTTTTAAGTCTTCTTTCAGGGCTTCTAGTTCAGCCCGGGCTGCTTTTGTAGGATAGTCGTTCAGATTCAAGTCTATGGCGCCAAAGAGGAGATCGGCAGTGGCAAAGTTGGTGGCAGCCAGGGCCATATAAACTACGACCAGAGACCATCCCGCTTCCAGATAAAAGAGCTTTATCATAGCCAGGAAGACGCAGCTGACAATAACCGTTGCCAGAATGGCTATGATCCAGTTTATGCTGTCGATGGATTTGAGGATAATTTTAATCAATCTCAGTCTCTTAGAGCTTCTGTTAATTTGATCGGCAACCACATACAACTCTTCGTAGAAGGGCAGCAATTGTCGGACTATTAAAACCGTTCTTAGAACAAAGGCTGATACAAGGGAGCCGAGCCAAACAAGGAGTGCCACATGCAAAAACTCAAAGCTTATGGTGGCTACCACGGCGGTTCCAATGAAACCGAGGATGGAGGTCACGAGAAGCAATGATGCTGATTGGCTCCTGGCACCAGCTTCGGTGAGTAGACCTCTTTTCAGGAGGTCATCTCGCAACTCTTCCTCGAACGCTTGTTTATAACCGGCAGCCGAAAAGTCCGCGATCACTCTCCACAGACCCTGGGGAGAGAAATACTTGCGTAATTTTTTGGGATCGGAGATCGCGTCGCCGACTACTTTTCTAAGGGAGCCGGTCACAAATTTGTAGAGGAAAGATAGTCTCTTTGCTATCGCAACCGGATTGGAGGATTCTCCGATCAATACTTTCTTGCTTTTCTTCTGGGCCCAATTCGTGACGGCTTTCTTGGAGATCGTCCACATGTTCTTTTCGTATTCCGTCAAATTGTCGAGAAAGCTCAGATCATCTGATTTTTTAAGGGAGCGCTGCATGAGGTCCGCAGCCAGAACAATCAGGGCATGGGTGGTATCACCTTTCCGTACTAGAAAGGCAATCTCTGCCGGTCTCAAATTCTCCGTTATTCTGGCAGGCCTATGGTCGGCTCCGCTAGCACTCTCAAGTTTTCGGAAAATAAAATGTCTGGACAAGAGCTGAAAGCACAGTAAGCCTGCCAGGAAAGCGAGGATTTCGTATCCGGGTAATACCACTTAGAGAAGACATCCGTTAGCTGGTTGGATTGCGATGGGTCAGCAAGCTTTGCTGAATCCTATCTCTTCTACTTTAGCAATCTCTTCTACGTTGGCAACAGGGCTGCGCTTGCTGGCGCTTCTTTTAATAGACTCGAGCAAACTTGAGCAGGTGGCCGTGGTTGGTATCAGGGTCTCCGGACTCTGGTTTAGAACACCTTCCAGGGGAAGATAGTTGCCGTCTCGGATGGAGATGAGAGCAGGTGGTCTCTCACTGGATTTGATCTGTGTGATCTGGGCGTAGGATTTGCCGGTTACATGCCAGTTGCAGATCACCACGTCGGCATCGCTGTCTATGACTCGATCTTTGAATGATTCTGATGTCAGTGCCGTACCTACTACTTCTATACCTTCGATATTGTCCAGCCAGAGATTTAGCATGAGCAGGGTCGGCTCCGAATTATCAACAATAAAAACTTTGACTTGATCGTTCATTTTAAAAACCCTACCGAACTAAAAGAGATTCCAACCCCGTCATGCCTCTCTGACAAAAATAAAGACAATCTGAAGATGGAATAAGTGTATACCCTTAACTACCAAATGGGAACTCTTGGGTGGCACAGGATATATACCAGGGGTTGTGAGCGTCGACCCTGCCTATATGCGGCTTTAGACCTTTTGGCTTGGCTGAAATCAAAGTTTTGTTAAGAAGATTTAGTCCCTTGCCAACCCGTTGAAAAGCGGGCATTAATGAGGCTGGAGCAGCTCGTAAATGTCCAGACTGATGTCCAAAGACGGCGCAGAATGGGTGAGAGCACCTACTGATATTGCGTCGACGCCATCTAGTAGATAGGTGCCGATGGTATCGAGATTGATTCCCCCGGATATTTCAATCTGGGATTTTCCATTCACTATGCCTATGGCTTCTTTCACCATCTTCGGCGACATGTTGTCAAGCATTATGATATGCGGTTCCAGGCAAGCTGCTTCCTTTACCTCTTCCAAAGTACGCGTCTCCACTTCGATGATCACATCAGGATTCTTTGCTCTTACCAGGGAGATAGCTTTTTCTATGGAGCCGGCCATGGCTATGTGATTGTCCTTGATCAAAACCTGATCATAGAGACCGCTTCTATGATTGGTTCCGCCTGCCGCCTTGACGGCGAGCCGGTCAAAAGCCCTTAAACATGGGGTAGTCTTTCTTGTATCCAGAACCTTTACCCTGGAGCCAGCTTTATCGACAAACTGTTTGGTGATCGTAGCTACTCCCGACATTCGTTGCATCAAATTGAGCACCAGTCGCTCAGCTTTTAAAATAGCTTCTGCCGGTCCTTCTAGAAGGATCACCCGGGGAGGGTCTTTCAGATCTATCGCATCTATATAAGTACCGTCTTTCTCTTTGATCTCGACTTTTGTCTGGTTTGAAAATCGGCTGAAAACATCTCTGGCTACCTCGGTTCCGGCTAAAACTCCAGGCTCTTTGAGGAGAATATGTGCTTTGCAGAGGACCCCGGGTTCCACTATGGCGTCGGTGGTCAGATCAATACGATCTTCATAGGCACCGAGGTCTTCTCGGATGGCAAGGACAAGAGCTTCTTCGTAGGCGGCAGCTAGATTCTTGTCGAGGGATGCTGTCTGGCTTTTCGTTGTCAAGGCAAGGCTTCCTTTTCCATCGGGATCAGGTCAGAAATAGTACAACGTTTCTCACCGCCTGCTCTCTGTTCTTTCAAATATCTCTATTTACTTGAGATTTGTTGGGTTGCAAAGTATCATGGTCAGGTTCTACTTTTTTCCGAAATTGAGAGGAGCATTTATTTTGGTGAGGGAAAAAATAACTCGGCTGGCAAGTTTACTTGCATTTGCTCTCTTGTTCTGGTCTATTGGTTATGCGCAGGCCTACGAGTCCTATGTGGTCGGAAATTTGTCCAAGACCCGAGACGCTTTATTAGATCAGCGTTCTCACCTGGCGTCTAAGATGGATGAGATAAAGAGAAAGATGAATGATCTCGATAAACAGCTTACAATTATCGAAGGTTATATGAGAGACACGGACCGGGCAATAAACGATATTGATGCCGCCATCAGACGCGCAAGCTGATTCCTATAGAGATACAATTTTAGTTCAGGTAGTGATTATGAAGACGTTCAACAGAAAGAGAGTAACAGGCAACCAATCTAGAAAGCTTCTGGTAGCTTTCCTCTTGCTTTGCTTCTTCCAGGGAATTGACCAGGCTGTTTATGCTGGCGAGACCGCGGATTCTTCCAAGGGGGAAGAGGTCGTCTCCACCGATAACCAGGACAAGAAGAGTGATGAAAACAAGGTTTGCTCAAGCGTTCCTGTTAATTGTCTAAGCCCCCATGCCGCTTGCGAAGAGTCTAAAAAGGTAATTGATACTCTGATGCAGGTCTCCAAGACATACAGTCAAGGTGATTTCGACGGCTTTGAAAAGTACCTTGATGACGAAGTCACCATATTTGATGACTCATCCAAGAAACTCATCGTC
>JAUIJG010000439.1 GCA_030431355.1 bacterium | reverse complement strand
TTTTCATTGCTTCTAGACCAGCTGTCTGTACTGCATCGGCCACAACAGCTTGTACACGATGTTCGCCAGCTAAAAACCAAAGATAATAAGATTGGAATCCAGGTGCACCGACATAGGTGTGATACCCATCAGGAATCATCAAGATGGAGTTGTCTTTGACGGTATAGTTGGTGGCTTCTTCTGGATTGTTTCCTGTCGCCAATCTGAATTCAGCAAAGAGATTGTCATCCGTGTTGATCGTCACGTCTGTCGCTCCGACCAGCGTCCTTGTTCTTTTCGGAAAACTAATGATGGTGGAAAGGAAGTGGTAAGCATCCTCCAGTCCTACTTGACCCAACAGATCAGCTGCCCGGGTTTGGTCTAATCGCTTGAATAGAACTTTTGATTGCTTCTTAGAATCAAATTTTGAATTGCTGCCCAGGAGTATTATCTCTCCTGCCCCTGGTTTATGCATTATGGTGCAGTCTTTAAAGGACTGATTGAAAGTTTTTAGCAGTACACAAAGATCGTCCCTGGAAATTGCGTAGAGCTGGAGCCACTGGCAAAATATGCCTCTGTCCTTTAAGCGTGAGGAAGATAGTTTGAAGAATTCCCTGGTGAAAAGGTTTGAAGAACCTGAAAGCCATGGTTCTGAAGGTTGAGAAATGATGATGTTGTATTTGGTGTCATGCATCGCCAGATAAGCCCTGGCATCTGCCACAACTGTTTGTGCCCGTCCGGAGGAGATATTTGCTGGATTGAGAGGATTCAGGTTGGAGGGGCGAAATAAGGGCGCTATCGAATAGATCGAGTCATCCAGTTCTACAGCTGTCGCCGATTCCACCCAGGGACTCTGAAGTACGGTTCCGAAAGTGGTGCCAGATCCGAATCCTATAACCAGGGCGTTCTGTTTGTTGTCTGGGCTAAGCCCATTATCGTATGGGTGGCCAGGTCGCTTGCAGGGCTGGGTTTCTCTCTCCATATCGGAATTGCTGCTTCCACTTTGCCGTTACTGGTTAGAATCCTCAGGTTATTTAGCTGGCTCTCCTTTACTGCGATTATTGTGTTTGGTGCTTCTCTATAATAGAGTGGCTTACTTGAAACATCTCCGGCTCCAGCGCTTCCACTGAGAAGTGCCTGGGCTTTTTCGAAGCCCATCTTTTCTATCTCCTGTGGATTGAGAAATGGATAGCCTGCTGTCAGCTGATTTTGGTTCCAGGTAGGACGAATTAGAAGAAGAAAACTCGTTGCCAGCAGAGTGGCAACGGTGTATCTGGTTATCCTGGACACTGATTTTGTTTGGAGGGCGGAGCTAACAAAAAACAGGATGGCGATGAGCAAAGTGATAAGAGCAAGCACCAGGGTTTCAAACTGTATATTGCTCTCCACGAATTTCGTTATTTCGCTCTCGAAAAGTTTATGGGTTAGAAACGCACCGAATATGCAGCCGAGCAAGTTTATCGAATACACAGCGGAAGTGTGTTGAGAAAAGCTTCTTTGAAGATTACCGGAAGGCTTGAACTCTCCATGTCTGATCAGTGCGTAGGGAAAGATAATACCGATTATAGTAGCTGGCAGTAATACCAGCCAGGTGCTCATGGTCGCAAGGGTAAGCGCTTTGAGGGCGAAATCGTTCCCTGTTCCTATGATGCTGATTAGACCAAGATAGATGCGCAAATAGACATCGGTGGTGAGAGCGAACTGATGCAGATTCAGGGTCAGAGCCAGGGCGCTGAGGGAAAGAATCAGACCCAGTGCCGATTGGGTGGGGGGTGAATCTGGTGTTGCCGCCTTCTGTTCTCCCAGCATCTCTGCTATCCTGGCGCCCGCACTGATACCTAGAAGACATACCGCCAGGACAAGAGCCAGGGCAAAGGTGGAGGAGCCGCTGAAAACTATAAGATATCTGGTCCAGACAACCTCCATTGCCAGAAAAATAAGACCGGAGAGAAGAACGGAGAGATACACAGAGAGGGTCGGGATGATATTCGTCCGAGTCATAAAGGGGCTGGCTGTCGGCTGTTCCTCAAGGGAGGAGGGCGAAGTCTTCTCTATCGATTTGCTTATGAACAGAGCAAGACCTGCGGTGAAAAAGTTTATTGATGAAGCAACCAGTATTGACCCGGATACACCAAGAAGGCTGAGCATCAAAATGCCACCGCAAATAGAGCCAAATACTGCTCCTGTGGTGTTGGCAAAGTAGGCTCGCACTGTTAATTTTGCCGGTGAAAGATAGTGCTTCTCAAAATGAGCCGCTATCAAAGGTAGTGTCGCCCCCATCGAGAGAGTGGGTGGGACCAGCACCAGGAAAATCAGTGAATAGAGAAAAATAGATTGGAGAGTATCGGTCGGGATTCCGGGGATGATTCCGGAAAGATTACGAACTTGCCGGAAAATCAACAAAATGTTTTCATTCCGGCAAAAGAGGAGCGAGGCGAGCGCGAATGTGCCGATGATCATTTCCAAAGAGGCAAAGATTTTGAGCTCAGCAAATTCGGCTAGGTCAAGTATTTTTCTTTGGCTGAGGAAATTATAGATAGCAGCTCCCAGAGCCAGACCTCCCATGAAGAGGCAGAGGGTCAGGACATTGGCCAGGGTAGTGGTGCCCACCAGTCTGAGAAACAGGCGTTGCCAGGTAAGCTCGTAAAACAGAGCACAGAAACCTGATAGAAAAAAGCAGATGAACAGGAGAGTAGACGCTGCAGGTTGGTGTGTATTCTTTGTCTTCAACGGTTGCAAATTCTATTGATTATAAAAGGCTTAGCAAAAAATCTTGAATTCTTGCCCAGGAAATCGGTCAACTTCTTTCCTTAAAGCTATACATCTATGATACTTTGAAAACTGATTTATTATGACATGGCCGAGTAACCCACGTGATCATTAACACCCTGGCTCTTCACAACTTCATGAGCTATGCGGATATCAATCTTGAATTGACATCCGTTGATGTGGCATGCCTCTCGGGAAGAAACGGATCCGGCAAGTCGGCATTGTTGGATGCCATAACCTGGGCTCTGTGGGAGCGAGCCAGGGCAGGCTCCGACGAGTTGATTCGGATCGGCGAGAAAGAAATGTGGGTGGATATGGTCTTCTCCTATGAAGGCAGGACCTATCGTGTACGGCGGTCAAGGCAGAAAAAACTTAGCAAAAAAGGGGGGAAAGCCTCAAGCAAAGGCACCCTTGAGTTCCAGGTCCTCATGGAAGTAGAGTCCGATGAAGCGGCAGAGCCGGTCGGCGCATATTCTCTCGGAACCGGGGCAATCAATCAAGTTGTTGCTTCTAAACCGGCGCTGAAGACTAAGGAAGGTCGGTGGAAGTCGCTTACCGGTGGTTCAATGCGTGCTACCCAGCAGGTCATCACAGATCTTTTGAGGATGGAATTTGACACTTTCGTAAACAGCGCTTACCTGAGACAGGGTAGAGCCGATGAGTTTACTACCAGAGCTCCCGGTGAACGAAAACAGGTGCTCAGTGAAATTCTGGGTCTCAGCTATTTTGAGCGCTTAAAAGAGTCTTGTCGTTTTAAGATGCGCGAGTCAAAAGGAAAGATCGAACTTCTTGCCGAACTGGTAAAAGATTTGCCCCAGATGGAATCCACAGCCTCTGATTTGGAAGAGCAGTTGAAAGTATCCAGTGGAGCGCTGGGTGAACTGGATAACAAATTTGAAGAGTTGGAAGTAGATTACAAAGAGAAGCAGAGTGCTTTCCAAAAACTTTTGCTTGCCAGTCAGAAAAAAGAAGCCAATCTCGCTAACATTAAAGAACTCAGGTCCGACCTGGAGGAGTACCGCAGACGTTCCACCGTACTTGGTGGCAAGTTAAAGGCGATTGAAGATCTCATCGGTGATTCCGGTCATATTGAGGAACAGTCCAAGAAGTTTACCGAGATCCGCAAGAAAACCGAGGAATTGGATAGAAAGTCTCTCGATCTGCAAGGTCTGAATGAGGAAAAACATGAATTGAAGTCAAAGCTGGCTTCTATTCGTAGTCGCCTGGAAGTTGAGGCTGATCACGCTAAGAGCCAGCTCAAGGAGCTGGAGGATAGATTGTCACGATTGGAGACTGACACCGCCGACAAGGACAAAGTTGATTCTCTATACAAAGAGTATCGAGAGCTGATTCAGTCGGAGGCAGAATCGTCAGGGAAACAAGAAGCATTCGCTCGTTTGAATGCAAGGTCCAATGAGCTGCAATCTTTAATAACCGAGACACGCATAAAGATGGAGGCGGAAGCGGCGCAACGCAGAAATGCCCTTGAAGAGCTTGGCAAAATCGTGGAAAGTGATAAGTCTC
>JAUIJG010000438.1 GCA_030431355.1 bacterium | reverse complement strand
CTCTATGCGCTATCGGGCATATGTCTCTTCATACATACTCGAAGACTAAAGGCAGAAAGTTCTGAAAAAGTTGAAGAATAATCGGGCTCTTAAGACGACCTTAACCGATGTACCTGAATAATGATGGTGCAACGTTGAATTGAAGTTATAACGACAAATTAGCTGAACTAGATAACTGACAATCGACCGAAATATAAGGAATTACAACTATGTACCTTTCCGTTTGCCTGGTTGCCTTCGCCATCCTTCAACTCGTGATTACAGCAGTGGTGCTCAGGTCTCGTGAGCCTTACTATCCGGACGACATGTTTGTCGACGAACAGATAGAAACCTCGATCAATAGTTTGACCTGAACCTTCCATCAAATCCAAATTCAGAAACCAGACAATTATTCTCCGCCCAATCCACGTTTTTGATCCCGGTAAGAACCGGCTTCCCAAGATTTCAAGAATGCATCTCCATCTTCAGGGAACCGGTTCTTACTGTACCTTTCTGTTGACAACGAACAAAATCCTGGACCAAAAATCGGATATCCAGTCATTTTTTGCGGGAACTTGCTAAACTTTCCTTCTGTGCAATTATGCTTTCTATGCATTCTTGGGAAATTTGGTCAGAGAAGACCAAGAGAGTATTTCCGCTCTTCCCCAAGTTCTTAAACAGGATAGTGTTAGCAAACGAGGTTTCTATAAAATTGAAAAGTTCCAGATTGCTCTTAGCCGCTCTTTCCATAACGCTGGCTTCCGGACTCAGTTTCCCTATCCAGGGAGCGCTTGCCGATTGCGGTGAATCAGACTGTTGCAAAAACAAAGACGAGAAAAAGGCTGAGGATACAGGAGCGAAAAAGTCCATGCTGAAGACCGAGAGCAAGAAGAAAACCGATTCACGTTCCGGCATCAACCCTTCTTTCATGGACAAGAAGAAGCTCCCCGGGAACGATTTCTATCTCTTTGCAAACGGCACCTGGCTGAAAAACACTCCCATCCCCGATGAGTACGACCGCTGGGGTCAGCTCAATATAATCAGGGATCAAAACCTCACCATATTAAAGTCTATCCTTGAAGAAGCGCGCAGCAATGAAAAAGCCGAAGCCGGAAGCAACAAGAAAAAGATTGGTGATCTTTATTTCTGCGGCATGAACCAGAAAAAAATCGATGCCGACGGTCTCAAACCTCTCAAGCAAGATATAGAAGATGTGGAGAAACTGTCCAATCTTACCGAGCTAAGAAAAGAAGTAGCAGACCTGCATCAGAAAGGCATCTCCGCCTTCTTCGACATAAGTTCGGGTCAAGACTTCAAAAACAGCGAGATGGTGATAGGTCAACTATTCCAGGGTGGTCTTGGTCTTCCTGACCGTGACTACTATCTCAACGAAGATAAGGAATCCAAAGAGCTGCTTAAGAAATACGAGAAGCATGTGGCTCGTATGCTCGACCTCATGGGAGAGAAGCAGTCCAGAGAGAAAGCAGCCACCGTTCTGCGGCTGGAGACTGACCTTGCCAAAGCATCGATGAAGAATACCGATTGCAGAGATCCTTTCAAGATCTACCACAAGATGAGCATCGAAGAGCTGGATAAACTGACACCGAACTTTTCCTGGTCCGACTATCTAACTGAGATCGGCCACGGCAAAATCGACACGGTCAACGTGGGTCAACCGGAATTCTTGAAAGCCCTGGATAAAATGCTCAAAGAAGAGAAGCTGGATGATTGGAAGACCTACTTGAAGTGGCATCTTATCGACTCCACCTCACCATATCTGGCATCGAAATACGAAGACGCAAACTTTGATTTCTACGGCAAAGTCTTGACCGGCAAGAAAGTCAACCAACCCCGCTGGAAGCGTGTGGCTCAGACCCTGGATCACTTTATGGGAGAAGCGGTTGGACAACTCTACGTCAAAGACAACTTCACCCCAGAGGCAAAAGAGAAAGCACTACATCTGGTTAACACGCTCAAAGAAGTCCTTAGAGAAGACCTTAACAGCCTTGAGTGGATGGACAAAGACACCAGGAAAAACGCCCTGGAGAAACTGAACTCCTTCGGTCTCAAAATCGGCTACCCGGATGAATGGCGGGATTACAGCAAACTGACCATTGAAAGAGATGACTCCTATCTGACCAATATCTTCGAAGGTGAGAAGTTCGAATTCCATAGGAATCTGGATAAAGTAGGAAAGCCCGTAGATCGAAATGAATGGTTCATGAGCCCCCAGACTGTCAACGCCTACTATTCTCCTGAGCTGAACGAGATAGTCTTCCCGGCAGGCATTCTACAGCCGCCTATCTTTGATCCTACCGCTGACGATGCCACCAATCTGGGTGCCATGGGTATGGTCATAGGTCATGAGATGACCCATGGTTTCGATGACCAGGGAAGCAAATTCGACGGCAAAGGAAATCTGAAAAACTGGTGGAGCAAAGCGGATCTGAAACGCTTCAAAGAAAGAATCGCTTTAATAGAAAACCAGTATTCAAACTACAAAGTAGGGGCGGGAACAAACTTCAAAGGCAAGTTGGTTGCTGGTGAAGCGGCAGCAGATTTAGGCGGGCTTACCATCGCCTACAAAGCCCTGAAGAAGCTCTACAAAGACAAGCCCGACGAAAAGGACAAGAACGGATTCACCCCTGAACAGCGCTTCTTCCTCTCCTTTGCCCAGGCCTGGGCGACAAACATTCGCCCGGAGAAAGAGCGGATGATGACAGCGGTAGACCCGCATCCAACCCCGCACTTCAGAGTGAACGGCACCCTGGCCAACATGGATGAATTTGAAAAAGCCTTCCCGTTGGATAAAGGTAGCGCCATGATGTTGCCCAAAGACAAGCGATGCCGCATCTGGTAGCGCCGTTTCCAGGCTTAAGAGTAAGTGAACAAATGAAAGAAGCCGGGGCAGTTTTAAGTCCCGGCTTTCTTATATCCTGTACTTGCCACTTGCTTATCTAGCTCTTCAGTATCTTCTTTTACCCAGGCAGGCCCAGAGCGTCAACGCCAGCCAGCCAAAGCCTGTCCAGCCGAGGAATAGGTTGCTCCAGAAAAGAGGCTTGTCAATCTGCAATAATAGGGCATCAAGGCTTAACTAGTAGATTCCCCGGATACAATTTTGATAGGAATTTGAGAGGATTATGAAAGGCTATTCTCGAATATTAGTCAATGGATTAGCCGGTGCTATATTGGTGGCATCCCAAGTAACCGATTTCAGCGCTGTAGCGGTCCAGGCCAAAGCTCCGGTCTCTTCTAACAAAGAGAGCAAAGAGCTGAAAAAAGATCTGGACAATGCCCAGGCATTGCTGGAAGCTAGCCAGAAGGATTTAGCCGAGAAGCTTTTAAAAGAGATAGTGGCTAAGAATCCCGATTCGCCAAGAGCAAAGCTGCTCCACGCAAGAGCCCTCTATGACCAGGGACGTTTGCACGCAGCCCAGGATGATCTGGAAGTTCTGGTCAACAAAGAAGATTCCCCATTGGATGCCTGGCTCTATCTCGCTCGCACCTATCAAAAGATAGGGAAGTTGGAGCCGGCTATCGCGACATACAATCTCTACCTTGAGAGAGCACCAAAAAATTTCGAAGACAAGGACAAATATAAAACCCTGATAATGCTTCTGGAGAATCAACTCAAAGAAGAATCTCAATCTAGTAAGCAAGCGGCTAAACGAAGAAAAGGAAATTATCTGGGAGACGTCACCGAAAACGGCATCTTCCGCTGGCCTGCAACCAGAATGCCGATTAAGGTCTACATAAAAAACGGAGAAAATGTTCCGGGCTATCGCTATGACTTCGATGAAAGTATCCGAGATGCCTTTGACCAGTGGCAAATTAAGACCAACGGTCTGATTAAGTTCATCCTGGTCAATTCTCCAGAAGAGGCAAAATTCACCGTAACCTGGACCAATGACCTCAAGTCCAAGCCTTTCCATGCCGAACTTGGCCATGCAAGACTTAGCTCCGACGGAGAAGGTATAGAAAGAGCGGACCTGGAACTTCTTACCATCAATCCTTTTAAGGGAGAGGGTCCGGTGGGCAAACGCTTGATGCGCAACGTCTGCCTCCACGAAGTCGGTCATGCCCTCGGTCTCCAGGGTCACAGCCCTTACAAAGACGACATCATGTTCCCCCAACTAATTGTCCAGGACGGAATCTCCGACAGGGATCTGAACACTTTATTGGCGATTTATGCCGACGACGCCAGAGAAAAGATTCTGAGCGCCAAACCGACGATCAGACAGCATTCTTCTAGCCGACAGGCGGCAATACTGAGCAACGAGGGCGCGAGGCTCGCCATGG
>JAUIJG010000437.1 GCA_030431355.1 bacterium | reverse complement strand
GGCGGCCACACCGTCCTCCACTATTTTCTTGTCGTCGGGCTCTCCGTTGCTCTCACCGTAGCCCTGGTAGTCATAGATAAACACAGAGCCGTTTGCTTCGAACAGAGTGCCAAAGATCAAATAGCGGTGGGAGAGGTTGCCTGCGTTGCCGTGGGAGACGAGAAAAGTACGCTCGGCGCCGGGTTTCTCCATGTACCAGCAATGGAGCATCTCCCCGTTTTTGGAAGGGAAACGAGCCTCTTTCAGCTCAACCCCGTATCTATCTTTGAATAATTTGATCGCTTCTTTATCTATATAAAGTTCACTCCGGGGGTGGAAAAGGAGCAAATTCACCAGGTGGCTGTTGAGTGGAGAGCCCAGGCAGACTAAGAAGAGGATGACCACGGCAAGCTCCAGCATTACCAGACCGCCGAACTTTTTAGGGTTGAATTTTTGTTTTTTGGAAGAGGGCTTCTGCCCGGAGGCGTTAGATTCACTGTTTGTGGTTGGCATAACAATATTAGGATTCTTATTTGGGATTTTGGGACGATTCTACTTTTACCAGCCTAGTTAAAATTGGAGAATACAGGAATAGACAATCAAACTGTTTGATAACTGTTGTTTACGTTCCACGCCGGTAGGTTATCCTTAGTTCTAAAAAGGTTAGCGATGGAAAGCGCAAAAGAGAGTATAGCCTGGACAAATTACATGGAAGCCGGAGAGAGGGCTTTTGAATTCGGCCGCTATGGCGACGCAGAAAAGCTCTTTCAGAAAGCACTTATCGAGGCGAGGAAGCAGTTTGCCCAGGGTCCGTTGACGGATCCCGATGACGGTGAAACCAGCTCTTCCGAGGGGCTTGACGCGGTGATGCCCACCGATGCCTCCATGGTCAAAGTAAAGGAACATCCCAGTTTCGCAGAAATATATATCCGTTTTGGAGATTTATATAGAGTACAGGGCAACTATTCGAAAGCCGAAGAGGCTCTCAAGTTAGCGCTCTCTGTTCAGGAGAAGTGCTTTGGAGAAGGGGCAGCCGAGCTTGCCGGCACGCTCAATAAGCTTGGTCAGGTCTACCGAGCCCAGGGGAAGTTCTCCGAAGTGGAGCCTTATTATCGGCGAGCGCTAAATATATATGAGGGAGCTGATAAGGGTGACCGGGAAGAATATGCCCAGACCCTGGAGAGCCTGGCTGATTTTTACCGAGCCCACGGCAAGTTCGAGCAGGCCGAGCCCCTCTTTAGAAAAGCGATTTCTGAAAGAGAGACTCAGTTCGGACCGGATGATCAAAGTCTTGTGCCGATGCTCAAAAATCTTGCCCTGCTCTACCATGCCGACAGTAAATATGAGCTGGCCGAGCCGCTCTACAACAGAGCCCTGAAGCTCAGTGAGATCCAGTGGGGAGAGAGTCACCCCAGCGTGGCCACGCTTTTGAATTATCAAGCCGAGCTAAATCGTATGAAAGGCGATTTTGAAGTGGCAGAAAAATTGCACTGGCGGGCTCTCAAGATAAGGCAGTCCGTTCTCGGTCTGGAACATCCATCCACCGCCCAATCCCTGGGAAACCTGGCTTTACTGTTCCATATTCAATGTCGCTATGACCAGGCAGAGCCGCTCTACAAAACATTGCTCGACATTCGCACCAAGGACTGGGGGCCAAAACATATGCATGTGGCGGAAGTGCTCAATTCCCTTGCCGAGGTATATAAGGATCAAGGCAATTTTAGCGAGGCCGAGCAGCATTACTGGAGGGCGATGACCATAACCCAGGAGAATCTGGGACCGGAGCATCCCAGTGTTGCCACCAGTTTGCAAAACCTGGCAGAACTCTATGAATTGGCTGAAAATTTCGATGAAGCGGACAGGCTATACAAGTGGGGTCTGGGCTTGAGTGAAAAGACACTCGGCGCGGAGCACCCGGAAGTGGCCCAGCTTATGAGTCGCTATGCCGCCCTGCAGCGAAAGATGCATGACGATGAAGATGAGAACACCAAGAATCTCTGGCAAGATTGATTTGTCAGGGCTTCAATAAAGTTCGCTAGCTGGGGGGCTCTCTCAGGAGACGGCTTTCTTCTTGGTGGCAGCCACTTTCTTTGGCGTAGGATTGGAGATTCGGCGTTTGATGCCTTCTCCGGCTAACAAACCACTGGTGGTGGCTTGACCGACGCCTCTTGTCCAACTGCTCGAATCACCGATGATAAAGAGGTTGGGGATATTCGTCTCCATGTCTTTCTTCACCGAGATTGAATCCGGATAGCTCTTGCACTCCGGCGCGAATAGAAGGGTGGCATCACCGGCAACACCAGGGCAGATTTTGTCCAGGGCATCCAGGTATTCTATGATGCCGGCCAGTATGCGGTGGGGATAGGCCAGGGAAATGTCTCCGCATTCCGCTTCCAGGGTGGGTTTGATCAGATTGTTTGCCAGGCTCTTGGTGCGTCGTCCAGCCCGTAAGTCTCCCAGCTTCTGCACCAGGGGACCGCCTCCGGCAAGCATGTTTACCACTTTGGCGATGGTCTGGGAATACATCTGGGGATCTTTGAAGGGACGGGTGAATGTCTTGGAGACCAGAACGGCAAAATTGTTATTCTCGGATTTCTCGAACATTTTGGAGTGACCGTTCACGAGAACATAGTCCCTGTGGTTTTCAGGGGTCACATATCCCCGGGGGTTGGAGCAGAAGTTTCTGACCACGTCGTTGGCATGACGACTGGTGTAGTACAACTTCGGTTCGTAGAAGCGCTTATCCACCTCTTCGGTGAAATAGCAGCTAGTCTCCACCCTGATACCGATGTCCACCTGACCGGGATAGATGTCCAGATCTTTATAGAATTCTTGTTGGGTGAGCCAATGCGCTCCACCTCGTCCCACGGAGACAACCAGGTAATCGAAAAGATCTTCTCTCTCGTCTCCGGGATTTCTGTAGCGGTCGTAACCCACGGCAAACTTTTCGCCACGACGATTTACGGAAAGCACCTTCGTGTTCCAGTGGAAGTTGATGTTTGAACCTTTCTCTTTTATCTCATTCAGAATGCTTGTGTTTATCGCCGGAGCATTATCGGAGCCGCAGTGAAGCAGCTCTTGATAGTGGTAGGTCATGCCTGCCAGGGTTGCTCTTTTGGTTATCCACTCAAGATCGTCCTTATTGGGCTTGACCACCGGGATCTCCACCGGAGCATGCTCTAAAATTGTCTCTTTGACGATATCCAGCTTAGCCTGCAGATCCTTTTCGCCGATGAGCTCATAGAGTCTGCCTCCGATCACAGGAGAGGCTGAAAGAATAACTTTGAAATCGTTCCAGGAGCCGGCTGATTGTCCAGGAGCACAGTAGCTGCAAGCCTTGGGAGGACATACCTCCAGCTTGCCCTGGTCTATCGGGCAGGGGTAGCGCTTGGCGTAGGAAGGACCCACGTCGAAGACATGAACCTCCACGTCCGCTCCGGCCAGCTCTTTGAGAGCAAACAGGCCGGAAGCACCGAGTCCTACCAGGGCTAATTTCTGCATGATTCCTTACCGTACTGAACGTATGGGACTTTCTGATGATATCACCAAAGTCCCGGGTTTCTAAGAGCAGGTTACTAATAGTTATATAAAGCTCCGGTCAAAGCATGTGAATTGAGGTTATTCGACCAGGGTTGCCTGTCTCCTATTCTCAATTTCGTTTAACATGGATGAGATTCGGTTAAAAATCGTCTCGGTCACTTTCTGTACGGCTTCTTTCTTATTCCTGTCGTAGTCGTCCTTGAAGTCTTTCAAATCTATCGGATCACCCACCCTCACATTTACTGTGCGAGGACCTTTGTAGGTCTCGTATTGTCCCAGAATCTCTTTCTCCAGTCTGCCGACGATGTCGGCGCAGCGTTCCTGGCTCATGTTCTCGGTCAAGTAACCGTCATAGATGGAGATGAAATTGACGACTCTGTCCAGGTCTTTGTATAGACCGCGAATTCTTTCACTCTCTTTGTGATGAACCTTTCTCTCGTACTGGGAGCCATCGCCATTGGTGTCATAAATGAAATCATCTATGGCGTTTCTCAAGACTCTGACATTCTCCAATTCACGCTTGTTTTCATCAAGTTCTATGTCAAGTTGCTCCGCCACCCTGTGTAGCACGAACTTTCTCAGGGCTTCCACCCGGGCATTCATGTTGCCGTGCTCCTCTTCTTCCCTGCGCGAGTCTTCTTTCGGTGGTTCACAGCGATATTCTTTTTCGAGAACGCCCAGTAAGGTCTCGCAGATGTCTCTCACTCTTTTCATGATCGAGATGTTGTCCTGCTTGATTCCCAGCTCTTTTTCAAGGGTGATTA
>JAUIJG010000016.1 GCA_030431355.1 bacterium | reverse complement strand
CCCACGAAGCTATCAGACCCAGTTATCCGGACAAGTCCCCTGAAAAACTGAAGCCTTATCTCTCCAGTGATCAGTACAAAGTCTATAAGCTAATTTGGGAGCGCTTCATGGCGAGCCAGATGGCATCGGCTAAACTGCTGACCAAGACTGTTGAAGTAAGTGCCGGTGAAGCAGTATTCAGAGCTGCAGCCACCGAGAAAACTTTTGCCGGTTTCACCATCGTCTACGACAGGCTTAAAAATGCTGATGATGAGGATGAAGAACAGGCACCGGTAAATCTGCCTGAGCTGAAAAAAGGCGACGAAATCAAATTGAAAGATATTGATCCCAGCCAACACTTCACCCAGCCGCCGCCCCGTTACAATGAAGCTTCGCTGGTTAAGACCCTGGAGGAACTTGGAATCGGTAGACCTTCTACCTATTCGGCCACGGTCTCTACCGTTATTGATCGTAAATATGTGGAGCGCAATAAGCGGGTTCTTTTCCCGACCAAGCTTGGAAAAGCTGTTAACGGCTTACTTGTAGAGCACTTCGGCAATGTTGTCGATGTAAGCTTCACGGCGGACATGGAATCGAAACTCGACCAGATTGAAGAAGACAAGGTCGAATGGCATGGCATGCTGAAGGATTTCTACAAGCCTTTCGGTGAGACTCTTAAAAAAGCCGAAGAGAATATGAACAAAGTTGTGATTCTCTCGGATCATAACTGCCCTAACTGCGGTCAGCAGATGGCTATCCGTTCCTCTCGATTCGGTCAGTTTCTTGGTTGTGTCGGATATCCGGAATGCAAAACCAAGATTGCTCTCACCAAAGATGGAGAGCCGGTACCGGAAGACAGACCATCTGAAGAGATCTGTACCACCTGCGGTTCGTCGATGATCATTCGCTATGGTCGTTATGGTGACTATCTAGCCTGTAGCGCGGAAGCTTGTAAGGAACAAAGACCGATACTCAAGTTCACCGGCGTGGAATGTCCTCGTTCCGATTGTGACGGAAAGATTGTGGAGAAGAAGTCCCGTCGTGGAAAAATCTTCTTCGGTTGCAGTAACTATTCCAAAAATCAGTGCACTTCGGCTTATTGGTATCCGCCGGTATTGTCAGGCGGTCCCAAGGGCAAAAACACCTGTCCCAAGTGCAACAAGCTACTGATTTATAAAACCTTGAAGCGTGGCGACAAGATCCAGTGCTCCGACAAAGAGTGCGATTTCGTTGAACTTGCCACCGGTAAGGAAGAATATGCCGGCAAGGGAGCTCAAGCAGGCAAAGAAGTACAAGCCTGAGATAGCACTTCTCATGGCAGAATATTACGTTTAGCTGAACGCATAGAATATGCGGTATTCAGTTGTGCTTCAATGAATTCTAGGACCTTACGGTCCTCGGAGTCACTGTTCTTTTTTCTTGGATAGCGCATTACAACAGGAATTTACTGTGTTGGTGGTGATAGAATGTTATCCATTAAATGGCCCAAAGGGGGATAATATCCGCGATGTTTGAAAGGTTCACAGAAAAGGCGATCAAAGTAATAATGCTCGCGCAAGAAGAGGCGCGAAGACTTGGTCACAATTTCGTGGGAACAGAGCAGATTTTGCTTGGATTAATCGGTGAAGGAACCGGTATTGCTGCCAAGACTCTCAAATCCATGGGAGTTAATCTTAAAGATGCTCGTGTTGAAGTAGAAAAAATCATTGGACGTGGTTCCGGCTTTGTCGCCGTGGAGATACCTTTTACTCCTCGCGCCAAAAGAGTGCTGGAGCTATCCTGGGACGAAGCCAGGCAGCTGGGCCATAATTATATCGGTACTGAGCATCTCCTGCTCGGATTGATAAGAGAAGGGGAAGGGGTAGCTGCCCGAGTTCTTGAGAATCTCGGCGTGGACCTGACCAAGGTGCGCAGTCATGTGATCAGGCTCCTGGGAGAAAGTGGTGCATCCACCACCGGATCTACCACGGCCACAAGCACCGGTCGATCTAAAACACCGACTCTTGATGAGTTTGGTGTTGATCTCACCCAATCTGCTCACGAAAACAGGCTTGATCCTGTTGTTGGCAGAGAAAAAGAGATTGAAAGAGTTATTCAAATTCTTGGTAGAAGAACCAAGAACAATCCGGTTCTCATAGGTGAGCCCGGCGTAGGTAAGACCGCCATCGCCGAGGGTCTGTCTATTAGAATTGCCAACAGCGACATACCGGAGATTCTTTCTGAGCGTAAGATTGTGATGCTCGATATCGGTCTCCTTGTTGCCGGTACCAAGTACCGGGGCGAATTTGAAGAGCGGCTCAAAAAGATAATGGATGAGATTCGCTCCGCCGGTAACGTTATGCTTGTTATCGACGAGCTGCATACTCTTATCGGTGCCGGAGCAGCAGAAGGTGCTATCGATGCCGCTAACATTCTTAAGCCGGCTCTCGCCCGGGGCGAGTTGCAGTGTATCGGTGCCACCACCATGGATGAATATCGCAAGCACATCGAACGAGATGCTGCTCTGGAGAGAAGATTCCAGCCGGTGATCATTGATCCTCCTTCGGTGGATGAGACCATTGAAATTCTTCGCGGCTTGAGACCTAAGTACGAAGAGCACCATAAGCTTGTTATCGGCGACGAAGCGATTGAACACGCTGCTAAGCTATCCGACCGCTACATCACAGATCGCTTTCTCCCGGACAAAGCCATCGACTTGATCGATGAAGCTTCTTCCCGGGTGCGCTTGAGAGCCAGCTCGCTTCCACCGGAAGGTAAAGAAGTGGAGCGGGAGCTTCGCAAAGTGCGTCGTGATAAAGAAATGGCTATCAGAAATCAGGAATTCGAGAAAGCTGCCTCCTTGCGTGAGCAAGAGACAAAACTTTCCGAGAAGATCCGGGAGATTCAAGCAGCCTGGAAAGCCAAACAGGAGTCCGAAAAGCCAGAAGTGTCCGGAGAAGAAGTTGCCTATGTGGTCAGCTCCTGGACCGGTATCCCGCTTCTCAAATTAACCGAAGCAGAGTCCGAAAAACTGCTCCATATGTCCGATGTACTGCACCAGCGTGTAATTGGTCAAGATGAAGCCGTGGAAGCGGTCTGTAAAGCTATTAGAAGGGCTAGAGTAGGCCTCAAGAATCCGGCCAGACCGATAGGTAGTTTCATCTTCTCCGGACCTACCGGGGTTGGTAAAACCGAGCTTGCCAAAGCGCTTGCCGGATACTTCTTCGGTTCGGAAGATAGTCTTGTTAGAATCGATATGTCCGAGTTCATGGAACATCACACCACCTCCAAGCTAATCGGCTCTCCTCCTGGATATGTCGGTTACCAGGAAGGCGGTCAGCTGACTGAACAAGTAAGAAGAAAGCCTTATAGTGTTGTGCTCTTCGATGAGATTGAAAAAGCGCATCCGGATGTCTTCAATATCTTGCTGCAAATCCTTGATGACGGAAGACTTTCCGACAGTAAGGGAAGAACCGTAGATTTCAAAAACACGATTATCATAATGACCTCCAACGTTGGCGCTCAGTTTATTGATAAGACTGCTATGAGTCTCGGCTTCCAGGTTCAAACCAAGGATGGTGAGCATGAGAGTCGCTACAAAGAAATTCGTTCTAAAGTAATGGATTCGATGAAGAAGACATTCAGACCGGAATTCTTGAATAGAATTGATGAAATCATTGTCTTCCAGCAGCTTACAAAAGAAGAGATTCGCCGCATTGTGGACATCATGGCTGCTGAATTGCAGGGTAGAATCAAAGCTCAAGGAATGGAGCTGGTCATCAATGATGATTGTAAGGATGTAATCGCCAAAGAAGGTTATAACCCTACATATGGTGCTAGACCTCTTCGTAGAGCGATTCAAAGATTGCTTGAAGATGCTCTTGCGGAGCAAGTTCTGATGGGAAATTTCAAAGAAGGCGATACCATCAAAACTGTGCTCAGTGGAGAGGAGATCGCATTCGAAAAAGGACAAACCAAATCATCCGATAGCGAAGAAGATGGTAGTGATAATGGTGACATTAAGTCTTCCAGTGAAGACAAGGACTCCTCCAAATCGAAATCCAAATCTTCCAAAGGCGGCAAGGATAAGTCTGATTCCAAGAAAGAGGAAAAAGCTAAGTCCGGCAAATCTTCTAAGGATGATAAGAAGAAAAAGCCTGATGAAGCTGAGCCCCAGGAAGCAGGTAAGTAGTCAGGGTTGATTCCAGTGAAAAGCCAGGCTCTATTCAGGAGCCTGGCTTTTTTGTTGCTACCTTGGCGAGAAATTGTTGAATGAGGTGCTTCTTCTCTACGCCTCTTTCTATTACCAGTCTGCCTTATAAGTGATGGGCTGCCATCACGCAGAGAATTGATTTTGCTTTCACTCTTTAGGGTTAAGGATGAGGGGCGGTAGATAGCTCGGAGTAGTTAGAGAAGCCGTCTGGTGCACAGTAGATTTTGATCCTGATACAAAGACGATCTCCAGGTTGGATGCCGGAAATCGTCTTTTAGCCATTTCATCAGTCGAAAAAAGAAGTTGGATTTATCTAGGAGTGAAGTGTTCTGCTCCACTATTTGGATTTTGTACGTTGCTCAGCTCCTGTTTCCTGGCTTGAGAAAGAGTGAGCGCGTCAAGATCATACTGTGTCTTCATCTTGGTCCTGTCGAAGGCTTTTAGTCTGGAGCAGGTAACTCTTGCCGAATTTATTCTCTCTGTCTCCCCTTCGTCAACAGGGAAAAGCTTAGCAAGGACTTCGTTCAAAACCTTCTCTATCTTTTCTATCTTGTTGTTGGTCATGGTCATAACTTCCCCGGGCTGTGTCTACCCCCATCATCATTATGCTTCAAAATAGCTTTGAATTTAATCCCGCACAAAGCTGATATTTGGCTCCCCCTGTGCAGTTACAGGTTTTCCCCAATAAAAATATAGGCAAATCTATAGACTCAATGTTTTGGTCTTTAATATACTATGTAATACAGTAGACGCCGGGTTAAAAAAGAGACACTGCAGAAGGGAGCCAATATAGACTTTATCCCTCCTGCAGCATCTCGAATACTCTACTCAATATGCCTTAACTTGTTAGATTAGACCCGGTTTTTAGCCAGGTCAACTATCTCTAGCTTGGTCTTTTGCGAGTGAAGAGCTCGTTCACCATGTCCTCGAAACGTGCCATCACTTGTTCGGTCTTGATGGTCCGTTTGGTGGTCATCAAGCCGTTGTCGACTGTGGCTTCAACCGGAACGATGGTGTATTGCTTGATGGTCTCCCAGCGCTCAAACTCTTTGTTGGCTTGGTCGACCATTTCCGCTACCAGCTCCTGGATTCGAGGATGACTGGCGAAGAATTCGGCGTCTGCACCGGCCGGTACCGTGACACCCTCGGATTTGAGGGTGGCTAGAGCGGTCTCCTGGCTGAGGAAGAAGAGCGCACCGATGAACGGGCGTGCGTCTCCCACGGGAACGACAAATTCGATGAGCGGCATGGCGTCGAAGGCGTTTTCCAGCTTCTCCGTCGGCACGTACTTGCCGCCGTCCGTCTTCATTAGACGTTTGGCGCGGCCGGTAATCCAGAGGTAGCCGTCATCATCGACAAAGCCGATGTCACCGGTGTTGAACCAGCCGTCGTTAAACGATTTGGCGTTGTCTTCAGGCAAATTCCAGTAACCCGGTGTCACGGTATCACCTTTGAGCCAGATGATTCCGGACTTGCCTTCCACGCCTTCGATCGGCTCGATGCGTACCTGGACGCAATCGAGAATACGACCGACAGAGCCGTCTTTGTTGTTCTCCAGGGTGTTCACCGAGGCGGCGCCGGCGGTTTCGGTCAGACCGTAACCCTGACGCAGATTGAAGCCGGCCAGGTCGAAGAACGTGAGGATGTCTTCTGCGATGGGAGCACCACCGGAGAGCAGCAACCGAACACGGCCGCCAAGTCCTTCACGGATCTTGCTGAAGACCAGAACGTCTGCCACCCAGCGTTTGAAGCCAGGTTTGTTCTGCTTCAACGCCCAGCTGATGAGCTTGGCTTTGAGACCGGTGGCCTCGCCGAGCTGCTGGTCGATCTTCTCCTTGATCTTGCGCCAGACCTTGGGCACGCCAAGGAGGATGGTCGGTCGAATTTCCTTTACCACCTGGGGCATCTCTTCCACAGCACAATAGGCAGCGGCGACGCCGTACCACATGCACAGAGCGGCGCCGTCGACGCGCTCGTAGATATGGGCGAGAGGAAGGTAGCTCAGGTAAACATCTCGGTCGGTGAACTCAAAACCATGGCGCTTGAGGGAGAGGCAGGCAGCGCTGATGGTCTTGTGCTCCTGAACCACACCCTTGGGAATTCCAGTGGAACCGGAGGTGTAGATCAGAATGGCGATGTCTTCCTGGCTAATACCCAGGAAGTTGTCGTTCAGTTCCCTGCCCACGTAGAGGTCGCTCAAAATGTTGTGCACGAGCGCTTCCGCTTCGGGAGAAGGAATCAGTTGGCGAGGTTCGTTGACCGGCGTTCCTTCCGGAATCTGAGCGCCGCTGTAGTCGATGACATTTTCCAGGGCTTCCTGGAAAAGGGTAGCTCGAGCACCGCTATTGGTGTCGACCTTAGCCATCTGTTCGGCGCTGTCGCAGAAGATCATCTTCGCTCCGGAGTTCTCCAGGATGAAGTTGACCTGCTCGGAGGCGGAGTTCGGATAGATCGGAACGGTTGTGGCACCGAGGCTCTGAATAGCCATGTCGATCCAGATCCACTCAGCCGAGTTCCAGGAAAGAATACCGACACGGTCTCCTTTTCCGATGCCTTTGTTGCGGAGATAGAGCATGATCTCACCTACGATGAGAGCGCTCTGCTTCCAGGTCACATTGCGGTACTTGGAAGGCTCAATAATCGATGTCGCCGGAATAGCACCAGGGTGAATTCCTGCCGTTATGATGACGGCTCTTTCACCTTTGGCTTCGTTTTTCACGATAGCGGCGACCGAATCTGGTTTCTTAAATACATGCGACCAGAACTGGCGCACAATGGTGTGGTTGCTACTTTTCATAGCGGTCTCCAGATTTAGTTATTAGCCGAGTCACCTGAGCGGTTAGAACGCGCTGAGCTGGCTGAACGGGTAGGTGTTCAGCCCTGTGACATCACAGCTAGTACTACCTCTCAGGGGTCGAGAGTTGAAATAAAGTAAGCACGTAAATGCTTTTGCGTTTCAGGATTTAATTAGCTGGTGTTTCGATTCCACCTGAAATCAGAAAAATAGTTTGGATACTAATAACTACTGAATATTAGTAACTGTCCTCAAATCATGACAATTGTTTTGAAGTTCTGAAATCGCAACACGATTTAGATATCAAGCGGATTGAAATCCGAAAACCCTTTCTGGTTTTGATTTGTGTTTTGTTGTCAGGGTTGTGGTGGTTTGCTAGGTGTGATTTTGAGTGGCTGTCAAGGTGGTACCTGGGTGGTGTCATATTCGGTTGCTCTTTGGTTTCATTGGGTTTGTGTTCTTGACAATTTGTTAGCGTATTCGCGCTATAGACGAAGGGAGTTGTTGTGTTGCCTTTTGACAACCCTCTCAAAGTTCCCGAGAGTCTTAATACGTGGAGATCTCTTTTAAAGTCCGACCTCTTTTAAATCACTAATGTGCTTTTTATCAATTGATATATATACATCGAACCTCTTAGCATTTCCGCGTATAGATTTTCCCCGTTTTTATAAGAGCGAATTCTTATAGCCCAATAGCCTTTCCCCATTTCTACTGAATTACTGCAGACCAGTGTGTATGCCTTTCCCGACACAGAGTGAGGAGGACACACAGCTAGTTCTACCGAACCACGATTACTCGCGGTCCGGTAACTGAAACTGGAGTATGTCATGACTAACAACAATGGGCAGAATGCTCCGCAAGCTCCTGCTGAAGCCGAACGGGAACTCCATCTCGTTTGCAGCAGCGGAGGCTCGAGAGCAATTCTTGCCAGTGCAGGTGTTTTGCTTGCCGCTGACTATGCTGGGGTCAAACGATTCAAGTCAATTGGAGGCGTGAGCGGGGGCTCTGTTCCTACGGCTCTGTTTGCCGCCGGTCTTGATGCCAAAGAGTGCGTCCGGACCGCGATTGAAATCGATTTCTCTAGCTTGCTTACCAGGAAGGTTTCCTACCTGCAAATTCTTATGGCTCTTCTCTGGCAGAGACGCTACGAAAAAGTGCGTCCCATCGATGGTGCAATGACCTCGGAAAAACTCGGGGAGTTCATCGATAGCTTCTCCGAAGTCTGGCCAGAAGGTTACTGGACTGTCGGCATCCACGAAAATTTCGAGATCATCTTCAACGAAGCCGGGATTTTCAAAATCGGTCCCGACCGCCTCCTGCGCGTGGTTGACGGCAAGCCCGGCAATCTCGGCAAGGCGGTTCGTGGCAGTTGCGCTGTTCCTGGTGTGATCAGCGCTGTGGAGTACGACGACATGCACCTGTTTGATGGGGCGTTGGGGACTGAAGGACGCTGTCCTGTGAGCCTCCCGACCCGTCTCTACGGAGCCAAGCGCACCGACATCATCGCCTGTGATGTCGGCGATGACACTGGCAATACCAGTGAACGTATCACCAAGCTCTGGAAGCTTATCTGCGGTGATGAGTGCGTGCCCGACATCACGGAGCCCGACTATCACACGGACGGACAGATTGTTCTTATCCGCCCGAAGATCACCGCGTTCCGGACGCTGCAGTTTTCTCTGACGAAGGACCAGAAATGGCAAGCTGTCATGGCTGGCTTCGTCGACGGACTGCCTGAACTTGCCAATGCCGGCATCCTTTCGGTCGACAAGCTGAAAGATGCCAGCGAAGTGACCCGGGAGTACCAGCGTATTCTCCGGCGCGCCACCACCGGCAAGAAGCAGAAGGAAGGATTCATCGCCAGGGAGACCGAGAAACTTCTGGTTTCGCAAGGTCTGCTCTGACAGCCTCTTCCGCTTGTCGTTCGGCTTCCTCCCTCCGGTAACACATCAGTGTCACATAAGATCCGGTAGGGATGGAGGTCGGCGGCAATATTGCTAAGCTTTATTCAGGTATGTTCTGCTTTTCTTCATTCCTGCAGCGTTCCCGCCGAGGGATCCTCACGGGGATCTAAATGAGCGATAATTATCTAAGCTCAAGCATCGGCATCAACTTTCTAACTAACAGGAAAAGTTCCTATGAGCAAACGAAACTCAAAAGTGTTTGTTTTGGACGGCAGCCGTACTCCCATCGGCTCATTCGGTCGAGGTCTGCGTTCTGTCGAAGTTGATCAGCTTGCGAAACACAGCATGGTCAACGCTATTCGACGCGCCGGCATCAATCCCGGTCAGCTCGACGGTATTGTCCTCGGACATGGTTACCAGTCCTCTTACACGCCCAACACTGCTCGGGTGGCGGCACTTCTTGCCAACATCCCCGCTTCCGTTCCTGCCAAGACTATCCAGCGGCAGTGTGGTTCCGGCATGGAATCCGTGAACGAAGCCAGCGAAAAGATTTTGGTCGGCAACGCAGACCTCATGCTGGTCGGTGGCGCCGAGTCCATGTCCACTATCCCCTACATGCTTCCCGGTGCCTGGCGCTGGAAGGGCTTCATCGCCAACAAGTTCAAGATCGTCAAGATGGGACCGCGTCCTATTCTCTTCGGTCTGCTCGACAACGGTCTGGCACCGATGAAGCTCCTGAAGGACACCAAGACCGTCTACATGGCTGGCACCGCTCAGCGCCTCTCCGATACCTACGGCATCAGCCGTGAAGCTTCGGACGAGTACGCTCTGCGTTCTCAGATTCTGGCAGCCCAGGCCATCGAAAGCGGCCGGTTTGCCGAGGAGATCGATCCGATTCTCGTTCCCGGTCGTGGATTCATGACCAATGACGAGCACCCTCGCAAGACCAGCGCAGAAAAGCTGGCCGCGCTTAAGGGAGTGCTCGGCACTCGCGACATCACCGCCGGCAACAGCTCAGGCATCAATGACGGTGCTTGCATGCTGGTCATCGCTTCCGACCGCAAGGTCGAGGAGCTTGGCAAAGAGCCTCTGGTGGAGCTGGTCGATTCCAGTGTCGTCGGTGTGGACCCCGATCAGATGGGTCTCGGTCCGGTGGCTGCTATCAACAAGCTTCTGGACAAAACCGGTATGACCCTCGACGATATCGACCTGATCGAAATCAACGAGGCATTCTCCGCTCAATATCTCGCCTGCGAGAAGCTTCTCGGTCTCGATCGGGAAAAGGTCAACGTCAATGGCGGTGCCATCGCCCTTGGTCACCCCATCGGTATGACCGGTGCTCGCCTCATTCTGACGCTGGGCTATGAGCTGAAGCGTCGTGGTCTGAAGCGCGGCATCGCTGCTTTGTGTATCGGTGGTGGCATGGGTATTGCCACTATGGTCGAACGTCCCTGATTTCTCCAGGCATCTAATAATAGGAGCTAAAGTATGTCGAACGCACTTACTCTAACAAAGCTTGATAGCGGAGTGATGCTCGTCACCATCGACCTCCCGGGCAGCAAGATGAATCTTCTGTCCGAGTCGGTCTTGATCGAACTGAACGACGCTATCGACCAGATTGAATCCGACACCTCTCTGCGTGGTGTCATTATCGTTTCCGGCAAAGAAGACAACTTCGGTGCCGGTGCCAACGTCGAAGAGATCCAGGCTCTTCAGAGTCAGCCGGCCGAACGGATTTACGAAGCCGTCAAACAGGGCCGCGCCATCTTCGCACGGCTGGAGAAACTCAACTCCATCGCTGCCATCCACGGGATCTCGTTGGGTGGTTTCACGGAGCTTGGTCTCGCCTGCAAATACCGGATCGCTTCCGACGACAAGAAGACCCAGATCGGTCTGCCCGAAATCATGCTCGGATTCATTCCGGGCTGGGGTGGCACGGTTCGCTTGCCTCGCCTGATCGGTCTCGCCAACGCGTTTCCCCTGATCTCCACCGGCAAGAACACCGCCGCCAAGAAGGCATGGCGTCTCGGCATGGTGGACGAAGTGGTGGAGCGCGACAAGCTCGTCGCTCGGGCCGAAGAGATTCTTCTCTCCGGCAAGCCGCGTCGTTCCAATCCTTCCATGAAGGAAAAGGCTGCGCGCGTCTTCTTCGACGGTCCGGGCAAGGGCCTCTTCGCCTCCATGGCCGCCAAGCAGGTCTATGCTGCCACTCGCGGCAAGATGCCTGCTCCGCCGGAAGCGTTGAAGGTTTGCGTCAAGGCCGTCTCCGGAAGTCGCGAAGCGGCTTTCGAAGCTGAGTCTCTGGCGTTTGCCAAGCTGGCGACTACCGAGGTTTCCCGCAATCTGGTGGGAATCTTCTTCGCCCAGACCTTGTCCAAGAAAATGCCTGATGGCGCCACCCCTGCCGTCGACGTGAAAACCGTCGGTGTGCTCGGTGCCGGTGTCATGGGTGCAGGAATCGCACAGTCTGCCGCTTACAAGGGCTACAAGGTCATCCTCAAGGACATCGACCAGGAAGCTCTTGACCGTGGCATGAAGTCGATCGGCAAGCTCTTTGCTGAGCTGGTCAAGCGTCGCAAGATGACCCAGGCGGAAGCTGATGAGTTTCTCGCCAACATCACGCCGACTCTGGACTACGCCGATATGGCCGAATGCGACATGGTCATCGAGGCTGTGGCTGAGGTGATGAAGGTCAAGAAGATCGTTCGCGGCGAGCTGGACAAGGTGATCAAGAAGCCCTATGTCTTTGCTTCGAACACGTCCTCTCTCTCCATCGGCGAAATGGCCGAGGGACATCAGGACGATAAACTTACGGTCGAGCCGGCCAAGTATCCGGAGCTGGTCGTCGGACTGCACTTCTTCAACCCGGTGCACAAGATGCCCCTGGTGGAAGTGGTTCGCGGCAGCACAAGCTCGCCGGAAGCTCTCGCATGTGCCAAGGCGTTCGCCTTGAAGCTGGGCAAGACCACGGTTACGACCAACGACGCCCCCGGCTTCGTGGTCAACCGCATTCTGGCTCCGTACATGCTGGAAGCGATCAAGATGGCCCAGGAAGGCGTGCCGATGGCCGACATCGAAAAAGCGGCCAAGAACTTCGGCATCAAGATGGGTCCCTTCACGCTCCTGGACGAAGTCGGTCTCGACATCGCCGGTCACGTGATTGACACCCTCCATGGTGCCCTCGGTGATCGCATGTCCCGGCCGGAAATCCTCGCTGACCTGGAAGCACTCAATCTCCTCGGTCGCAAGGGTGGTCGTGGCTTCTACCTCTACAAAGAGGACGGCAGCCGAGTTTCGGTCAAGGAAGGCAAGGCTTTCCGCAAGAAGAAGCGTTATGTCTTCAACCCGGACGTGGTTGCTGCCATCGAGAAGCGCACCAAGGTCAACAAGAAGCTCGAAGGTGAGATTCAGGACCGGCTCTTCCTTGCCATGGTCGCGGAAGCGGCTCGCTGCATCGAAGAGAATGTGGTGGATGATCCTTCCCAGCTCGACCTGGCCATGATCTTCGGTACCGGCTTCCCGCCCCATGTCGGCGGCGTGCTCAGCTGGGCCGACAGCATGGGTACCGGGCTTGTCTGTCAGAAGCTGCGTTGGCTCTCCCAGGTCGCCGGCGAGAACTATGCGCCCTGCGAACTCCTTCGGGAGAAAGGCGCCACCAACGAACCCTTCGTTGGGGCTGCCTGAACAAGCTTCTGCGGAAGCTTGAATAACTGATTTCAGAAGGAGGGGGTGCGATACATGATGTGTCGCCTCCCCTCCCTTCTTTTGGGTTTGTGCTTTACTATAGATAACAGTATAAGATTATGCCAGTTTGGCATAGAAAACCGTGGAAACTTATGCCAATCCGGCATATTGTGCGGCTGTGCATGCGGATTATGCCAGTTTGGCATAGAAAACCGTGGAAACTTATGCCAATCCGGCATATTGTGCGGCTGTGCATGCGGATTATGCCAGTTTGGCATAGAAAACCGTGGAAACTTATGCCAATCCGGCATATTGTGCGGCTGTGCATGCGGATTATGCCAGTTTGGCATAGAAAACCGCGGAAACTTATGCCAACCCGGCATATTCATTCATGTTTGGTTTGGTTTTGTTTTGCCTGAAGAAAACTAACAAGTATAGTAGAGGCGCCCAAAAAGAATGAAAGAAAAAGAGCTGCTGAAATGCGGTATTCATGAAGGAAAAGAGTGGCTGCCTGAAAAACAGAAGTTATCCGGGCAGCCACTCTACAAAATTTTTGGCAGGCTTGGCGAGTCTAGCATGTTTAGCGAGTCTAGCTGGTTTGGTCAGTCCGGCCTATCGACTACAACTAACGAATCCAATTACTGAATCCATCTACCGACTCCAGGTACCTAACATACCTATGCTCCTCGCCAAATTATCCTACATGAACAAACAGGCATACACAAACACAAACGCGCACACACAGACGCGCACACACAGACGCGCACACACAGACACGCATACACAAACACGCACACAAAAACATGCACAGATAGAGACGCTCACCTACATAGAGCGGAAGGGAGAAGCCAGCTCCTTTTCCAGCGCAGCCCGGATGATCCTCAGACATGTGACACGGCTGTAGAGTTTGTCATCGGCGGGAACGATATGCCAGGGAGCGTGTTGACTGCCTGTCCAGTAAAAGAGCCGATTGCCCCACTGGGTGTATTTATCCCAGTTCTTGCGGGCGATAACATCGGACTCTTTGTACTTCCAGGGCTTCTCTTCCTCACGCTTTTTGAAGCGACTCATCTGTTCTTCTTTGGTGATATCCAGCCAGATTTTCACTACCACCGAGCGACTCCGCCGAAGCAGCCACTCCATGGTCCTGATCTCCGGATAACAGTTCCGAACATGGTTTCGGGAGGCCAGTTTCATCACAGGTACCACGAGGACATCTTCCGCCCAACTCCGGTCAAATACTCTTACCTGACCAAACTCAGGCATTCGGTCCCGTTCGAAGAAGCGAAGCATGTACGGTTGATTCTTCTCTTCGTCGGTGGGCTCTCCGACCGGAATGATCTGGAAGAGTCGCCAGTCATGGTCCAGGGCTTCAATGATTCTTTTGCTGGCGCCGGTCTTACCTGCTCCATCCCTGCCCTGAAAAACCACGATCAATGAGAGCTTTTCAGCCTCAAGCTTTCTGACCAGGAGATTGAGCTTCTCCTCTTCTCGGGAGATTGCTTTTTTATATTCGTCTTTGCCGATGGCGTGGCCATGGTCGACAAAGCTCAGATAATCGGGAACGGAAACACCTTTCTGCCAGGGTTCGACAGGTGATGAAAAACAGCGAGCAACTTGAATCACTCCGGAGTCAAGTAATTCGTAATCGGCGCAAACGCCGTCTGGAAATGGTTTTTTCTTAGCCATAAATCTCTCCAGGTTATAGATGGGTTGATGCATTGGGATGCATTGGATTTTTAGATAAATTCGCGAAGAGTCGTGCTTGTATTTATTTCTCTGAAACAATAAGGGTTAAAAGACCAGGTAAAACTCTCAGATTGTAGTAATAGCAATCAAGTTAGATGGATGAGTAAGGCTTCTTGTAATGACATCCGTTTATCACAAATAGCCCTATCCAGGGAATGGATAGAAGTTTTGTTCTTCTCCTTCATAAACAGTTTGGCCAATTGAGATAGCCTCTTTCTGAGTGTTTGCCAGGATTTACTGCCTTGAGCGCCGGGCCCAGGGACAAAAATTGCTCCGGCGGCGCCTCCCGGAAGTTTTGATATTTCGTATTTTCCCCAGTGACCCAGGTTTGACTTCTTGGCATCATGTCATCGGGCAGGTAGGACAGATTGGAGAAATTCAGCCATGGGCGGCGAAAGACAAGCAGACGCAGTAAGAGAAGATATAGCTGTAGAGGGCGTGCAGATAGCACAGCTTCTAGACAGCCAGAACATGCAGGAAGCCAATGAAAGACTGAGAAGGGCTTCCTTTGAAATGAGTCCTGAAGACTTCCACAAATTAGTAACCGTAGTAGACGACGTTGAACAGCCCCAGCAAGGAGCTGATCTTATTTTAGATTCACCGGATCTGGAGAGACATAATCTTCAACCTGGTAGTCGTGATGGAAGGGTGGGTCCTTATCAGAATCAAACCCAGTATAGACATGGCAACAACGGCCGTCACCTGGATGATGCTACAAGAGTCACGATTATGGCCCAGGATGTTAATGGATTGAATTGGCAAGCCGATGTGGCAATCATGAGATCTTCTGTTGATCCTCTTCAAGCCAGTCCATATCTTGAGCCGGCTCAGTATGTAGGTAACAGTGTTCGCTCCGGGGATGTTGTGCGGGACGAAGGCGTGAGAATGGCGGAAGCTCTGGATGCCGGTTATCCGGATGAGGTTCTGGAGCGTTTGCGTCAAGACAGCTTTGGTTCCAACTCTCCTGCTTTCATGCAGAAAGTGACCATGATTGATGGAATTGAACATAAAGGCTACGGTGCGGATCTGTTTCTAACAAGAGTACAAGATTCAGGCCAGAACTACTTCAACAGACGTGACCGTGATCAGGGAAGATTCCAAAATCAGAGCAGATGGGATGGTCGCCATGACCGTGGTGGAGACGCAAGAAGCTATCCCATTAGCGAGACTCTAGTCAGCATAATTCAGCCGAATAAATTTGATGGCAATGGTGCCACAGAATTTTTGCGGTCCGACATAGCTATTATGAGAACAAGTGTTCAACCGCTCGATGCAGTGTTCAGGGCAAACGACTAAGAAATTGGAAAGCAGGTAATCTAGCTGGATAATCAGCTATTGATGTTCCTGTCGATCCTATCGATCCTGTCGATCCTGTCGATTCTATCGAACAAGGACCTGTTGCTCCGGCATTTCTCCAATTTTGACTTTCAGGTCGATAGCTTTGCCATTTCTCATCACTGTGGTGCTGACCTCATCGCCTGGTTTGTATCCGGTGACAAGTTTTTGCACGTCCTGGCTTGTCTTAATCTCTTTGCCTTCCAGTTTCGTTATCACGTCCGCCGGTCTCAGTCCCGAGTTGTAGGCAGGACCGTTTCTAGCCAGACGAACAACCAGAGTTCCTTTTAGGTTTGGATCAATACCCAGCTGTTCCGCTACTGGCGGGGTTAAATCCTGCATGAATATGCCCAGATAAGGGTGTCCGACTTTTCCTTTTTCCAGGAGTTCGTCGGCTATGTCTCTGGCTATGGATACAGGTATGGCGAAGCCTATGTTTTGGGCGTCACCACGAATTGCGGTGTTAACTCCCACGACCTCGCCACGAATATTGAGCAAGGGACCACCGGAGTTACCAGGGTTTATTGCCGCGTCTGTTTGAATGAGGTGTACCGATTGACTGAGTTTCCCTTCCAGGGAACGGCCCAGGGCGCTAACTATGCCCAGGGTCACGGTTTGTTCCAGGCCAAGCGGGCTACCTATTGCTATCACCCAGTCTCCGGGTCTTAGATTTTCACTGTTTCCCAGCTTTGCTACAGGCAAGCCTTTCGCTTTGATTTTTATCACGGCAAGATCGGTCAGCTTATCCCTGCCCACCACTTCGCCGGGGTAGATCTGTTTATCATGCATGGTGACAGTTATGTTTTGCGCGTTTTCAACCACATGATTGTTGGTGAGAATATAGCCGTCCGAGCGAATTACAAATCCTGAACCGGCTCCTTTCTGCTCAAACTGTCTGGGTACGCTGGGCATGAAGAGGCCAAATGGGCTCTCTGCCAGCACAAATCTGGTGCTAGTGTTGATGTTTACGACACTCTTTTCCGCTTCCGTAGCTATATCGGCGATGGTACTTTCGCCTAAGGCGCCGTTAAATTTGCTCACGCTTGTGGTCGATTCCACTTGCTTGAGGCTGTTTTGCGGTTCCTGTGGCCAGAACTGATGTCCCGCCCAGAAGATAATTGCGCCTAGGACGGCACCTGCCAACAAAAACACGAGGTTTGAAGAACCTGTTTTATTCCTTGTCGATGACATGGGATTATTACCTTTTAGTAGCCCGACTCTTATTGGTTACTGTTGTACTTATAGCAAACTTGCATGGATACTGGTTGGCAAGTGTTTAAGGGCTGTATTATCCTGTAAAATTCCTCTATCTGCTAAATACTGTCTGCGAGAAGAAAGTAATGACTACAGAATCAGCCATATCGGTATCCATTAAGGATTTTAACCAGTTGTCAAAAGGGGCAAAGTTGCTTCTTTGTTACATCCTCTATTATGGATTGGACGAAATCCAGCTTATGGTCAGGGATCCGGATTACAAAGAGCTTGTCGCTCTCGGCTGGTTAAAAGAGAAAGTAAGTACAATTCATGGTGTTAAGGTTTTTGAAATTCCTGATCAGTTTTTTGGAGATATCAATAAGATTTCGGATCAGGCGCTTGGGGCATTCTCTCTGGCTGATCTGGAGAACTACAAGCTCTCTAAGAGAGCTTCTTATCCATGGCTCTGGTAAACAAACTAGTGTCGTATACGGTACTAGTTTAGAAGACGTCGCTTACTTGACTTGTGCCTGCCGGTGAGAACTACATATCTGGCTCAATCCGGCTCATTGAGGTATACTATCGCGTGATGTGAAAATCGAAAGCGATTCTAACTGGAGTTAAGCAGATATGACACCGATAAGCACCGCTGACAAAGTAATGTTTGTTTTAGGCATGGGATTTCTATTCGTAGTTTTGATTTCCGCCGCCCAGCATTTCTCCCATATGTAAGGCTGAGCCACAATAATTTAGCTGTTTAGTATTAAGATCAATACCTGGACCGCGCGCAATATCATTATCTTGCCGGGTTCAGGTTTGTTTTTTTGTCTGGTATTCAAGGGGGTTTTTTGTTATCTATTTTCGCCGAAATATCCATTGTTTCGCCGGTGATTTTCTCCTATATCTCAATTGCTAACCGCGTGATGGTAATACCGGAGCAGGGAGAGAGTATGGAAAGAGCCATATAGCCGGTTCTCAGTTGGAATTAAAAAGCAGGTAGGAGCTTGATATTCATGAAAGCAGAACCTAAAAGACTATTCCCTGCTTGATCATAGACCTGTCTTAAGTTATAGGCTTTTACTATATCTCCAGTACCCATGCCAACAAACAGGTGACCAACTAAGACTCTTCAGCCTGACGCCTGAATTCAAATGACAAAACCCTGCTTTGTACAGGCGTTGTCGTTCACCGTATGTGGTACTGGTGACTTCCAATCACTCTGGTTTGTCTTTCTCCTGTCTTGTGTTTCTTCAGAGACACAGGGTCAGGGGAAAGCATTTCTGATGGCTTTCAACAAGGAAAAAATAATGAAAAACAATGCGAAAGTCGGAATCTTGGTCGCTATGATTCTTGCCTGCTTGAGCCTGACCAGCGAAACTGCCATGGCTCAACATCATCACCATCATCGCGGCACCTCCTTCGGTTTGACCTTGCCGAGTCTGGGCCTCTACGTCGGCAACGACGGCGTCTCGGTGGGAACTCGCGGATTTCAGATCGATACTCGGCGCTATTACAACCCGTCGCCCTATCGATACAATCCAGGCGGACGCTACTCCCCCACTTACCCCAGTTACCCGAGCTATCCGGGGGGTCCGGTTCCTTACAGCGGTCGTCGCCCTTACCAGTATGTCCCGCCGGTTTCCACCTACCCGCGGCCGTACACCAATCCCGGTTACGACTATGACCGTTACCGCAGGCAGCAGAACGATTATCGTCGGCAACAGGAAGAGATTCGCCGAGCTCAGGAGCGCTATCAGCGGGATCTTGAGAGAATTCAGCGACAGTACCGCGATTGTCGCTGATTCTATTCCGCTCCACCATGGATAGTTGAATAAGGTGACAGCGCTTGAATCCATAGCTTTTGCCAGACCGTTTCGGCGGTCTGGTTTTTTTTTGATGACAAATACTATATGCAATGGTAAAACAAGCGACAGAACAAAAACTGGGCCAATTCTGAATGGGAAGAATTACATGATCAGGCTCATATTTAGATGGCTGCTATAGCTTCGCTCGACTGTGAATTTAGAACGCAGCTACTATGCATTTCTACATAATGTCCGTGGTTGATACCACTTTGATTCTGAAAGAAACCATTTGCTTGTAGGTGTTAGTAGGTTCTTGATAAGCGGGGCTATACTTTTCTTTATCCTTGCAACTCAAGGGGACCGAGAGACCTGGTCCCTGCTATTAATAAACAGTCTTTTTTCAATTCCTATTGTTTTTAAAAACCCATTTAAAAGCCAACATAACAACCAACACAGCTATTAAGTACATCCTGGTTCGACATTATCGACCTGGGTTCTATCTGGCTGTTTTCTAACCACAGGGAAAGAAAAATCAAGATGAACACCATTCGAGATGCAAGTAATTACACCCTGGTGATTGTTGATATGCAGGGCAGCTTCAAAGCGAGTCGAGCAATCATCGAGCAAGTCAAAGATGAAGTTGCTCTGGCAAGCAAGAACGGCTGTCCGATCGTCGTATTGCAGTACCAAAATCGGGGACGCACCCACGACGACATCATGCGTTTAATAGAGTCTTCCGGAGTCAAGCACAGCGTGCTCTGGAAATCTCGGGATGACGGCTCCGCCGAAGTGTCGAGAGCTTCCTACGCCCGGGGCTATCCGAAGAACAGTTTTCGTGTCTGTGGGGTAAACACCCATGCCTGTGTGCGCCGCACGGTTGTCGGTCTAACCGGACGGTTTCCGACCAGCACCATCAATGTGGCCACAGCTGCTTGCAATGGACCTGTCTCCAACAATTGGAAGCGCTTTCCCCGCCATCGCAATATCAAATTGATCATGGAGGCGGCTCCGGCTGCCTGAGCGCACATTCTTACAGCAAGTTGAATCAAGCCTGTTCGTCTTCCACATGAAGGCGAATTTTTGCGCTTACATTTGAGGAAACGTTATGGAGCGTGATAAAAGACCCGGAGGGTGGTTCTCCTGGACCAAGAAATTGTCCGGGGAGCTGAATAGAACTTTTCGATCCTTCCGCAATCGAAACTACAAGATTTACAGCATCGGTCAAGTATTCTCTCTGAGTGGAACCTGGATGCAAGGTATCGCTCTCAGTTGGCTTGTCTACAATTTGACAGGCTCTGCTGCTGCACTGGGTATGGTGTCACTGGCAGGTGGCATTCCCATGTTGTTTTTGACATGGTTTGGTGGAGTGATCGCCGATAAGTTCGACCACAAGAAGATTCTCTACGCCACCGTCAGCTTGCAAATGATTCAAGCTGCCCTTTTGACTTACTTGACCTTTAGCGGGCTGATCAATGTCTACTGGATTGTCGGTCTGTCATTTTTCGCCGGTTGTGTTGGTGCGGTGGAGATGCCTACCAGGCAGTCTTTCGTACCGGATCTTGTCTCCCGTGAGGAGCTGGCAAACGCAATCGGAATCAACTCTTCCATTCGAAATCTCTCCAGAATAATCGGTCCTGCAGTGGCTGGTGTCTTGCTGGGGATATTCGGAGAAGCTATCTGCTTCGGGATTAATTCCCTTAGCTATGTGGCTGCTCTGGTGGCTCTTTACCTGATCTCGGTGGAATGCCAATCGGACGAAGAGTGCGCCGAGGAAGAGGTTAGAGCTGAATCCGTCGATTCAAAGCCTTCTGCCCCGGTCGGTATCAGGCAGATACTGGCATCACCGGCGGTGAGAAATGTTCTGCTCTTTTCTGCCGCAACCAGTATGTTCGGCTTTCAATTCAGTGTTCTCTTGCCGGTTATTGCCTCCCAGGTTCTGTCAGGCGATGCTGCCGTGCTTGGCTATCTTTCGGCCGGTTCTGGTGTAGGAGCGCTGTTGGGATCTCTTCTGCTTGCCAGTCGAGGTAGTCCGAAAGCGCTTCGAAGGGGCATTGGCTTTGCGGGAATGTTGCTCTCTTTGAGCATTATTCTGTTGGCCTGGTCGACCTGGATGCCATTGTCTCTTATGGCAGTGGGTTTTGCCGGAGCATCTGTCAGCCTGCAAATGGGTGGCAGTGCTACTTTGATTCAGTCTTCGGTGACCAAAGCAACGCGCGGTCGAGTAATGGCATTGTTTTCCACTTCAATGATCGGATTTGCTCCCTTCGCTGCTTTCATGGCCGGAGGACTTGCTGATCTGGTAGGTGTGAGCAATACGCTATATATAAGCGGCCTGGCTGTATTCCTGACCGCCGCCCTCTATCTGTTGGTGGTCAAAGGAGAGCCGGAAGAGGCGCAGAAGAATTGACTTTTTGAGGATTTTGAAAGGAGGGGCTGTCTTTGCAAGAGACCGCTTCTTCTTTTTGGGGACCGATAAAACTATAAAATATAATAGAATACAATTCTGAAAAGCAGGTTCGAAAGTAAACCTGCTTGTGAATCTAGTTTTGTCGAGCTGATTTATTCAGGGTCAAGTCTGGACCGCTCTTAGAATCAGCTTGTTATCGGTGTAAGAGATCGGCAAATCCCCTTCGAACTTGATTTCGAATTCTTGAATCGCAGCCCTGGAAGCAGAACGAAAGTAATCCAGGACAGCCGGTTGGTCGCTGGCCGGAAGGCTGGCTTTATCCATCCAATCCTGGATTTCGTGGGTCTTTCGGTAGTTGCGGGTTTTCTTCACTTTGAACCCGGCCGCTACGAGCATGCGCCGCCATTCTGATTCGCTGTAGGCTCTTACATGGGTCGGATCACGCAGAGCTTCGACCCAGTTGATGAAGCCATCGAGCTTTTCGTCTTCGGGCGCGCAGCTGTCTTCCAGGATGAAAACACCCCTTGGAGTGAGAACCCTGGCGATTTCAGCGATTGCTTTTTCGATATCGAGGAAGTGGTGCGGAGCGATTCGACAGGTGACCGCGTCAAAGCTCTCATCCTCGAATCCGGAAAGGTCTTCAACATCCATCACCCGAGCATCGGCATTGTCGATCTCGCGCTCTTTGAAAAGCTTGAGGGTCTGGTCGATCATTTCCGGAGCCAGGTCGATGGCGGTGACGCGCGAAACTGCCGGTGCTACCATGGCAGCGGTGTGACCGGCGCCGGTAGCGATGTCTAGAACATGCCAGCGAAGATTGGGAGCAAGCAGGTTGTAGACGATTTCCAGGTCGGCTCCTTTGGCATGGCCGACACTTTTGGCGTAGTTCTCTGCGTTTCTGCCGAACTGGCGGGAAACATCTTCTTTTGTCGGTTTCATTTTCGAATCCTTGGTAGCTGCCCCGGTGAGATGATCTTACCAGGGCTGCCGAATATGCGTATTGAAGATAGAATTTGGTTGTCAAAAGTCGGTTAAAGGTAAGAAAGCGCAGAAAACTACGCTTTCTCAAAAACGGGTGATGAAGCGAGCAGGCAGCATTGCTACCCGCTCGCTATCATCTCCGTCGGACAGGGACACTAGGTTGAAGGAGTGTCCTCATCCTCGTTGTTGACGCCATGGGAGTCCTTTACGCCCCGGAGAAGAGGCAGAAGGACCAGGCAGGACAGAGTCGCCAGCGCCGAAACCCAGACGAGAGGCGTCAGGGTGTTGGCGAAGACATTGACGAAGAGCCATGCTCCCAGAATCGCCGAGAGTTGCGCCGCTCCGTTCTTGACGGACATCAACACCGAGAAGGTGAATCCTTCCGCTTTCGGGGGGCAAACCTGGGCAGCCAGGGTGAGCACTGTCAGAGTGGCGATCATGCCGGTGGCGCCGAAGACCAGGGAAAGTCCCAGGGCGATCTCACCGGCGAGGGCGCTCGGCTCCATCAGCATGAGGTATGCCAGGGTGCCGATGGTGCCGGTGATGATGCTGAAGACCAGCTGGAATCGAAGCGTTTTCCGGGAGAAGTAGAAGCCGTAGAGCCAGGCGCCTGCAACCGAACCCACCGAACCGACTGCACCGAGGGTGCCGATGAACTTTTGGGTGAAGCCCAAGTTGTCGATCATGTGGTAGAAGAACGGGGTGCCAAGGCTGGGGCTGAACTCCCAGAAGATGATGAAGAACATCACCGCCCATAGGGTCAGATTGCGAACGGACTGCCACAAGCCCTGGACTGTGCCGGAGACCTGTGCCTTGTTCATCTTGACCTTCTCTTCTTTGAGCAAGAACCAGACACTCACTACAACAGCCGCGGGAGCGACCATGGTGATGAATGCTGCGGTTCGAAGGGCGGATTCCGCTCCGAGCGAATCGATCAACCAGCCGCCGAGGAGCGACGTGCCGATGGCTGCGATGTTGAACCAGAGCCACTGGGTTGACTGAATTCTTTCGGTGATTCCGTATTTCTGGCCTTTCTCCACCATCAAGGCGTCGATGATGACGTCGGACGCGGCAGTGCCGATGGCGGTGATGGTCATGGCCAGGACGATCTGGTTGGCTTCGGTGAGACCGGTGAGCCAGAGAAAGGCGAATGCCGCCATTCCGTTCATGGCAATCAACCAGGATTTCCGTCTGTATCCCAGAAGAGGGACGAAGTCGGAGATCAAACCGTAGAGCGGCTTGATTACCCATGGAATCGTAAGGACCGCGAGATAGTTCGTGGCCTCGTCAGCAGCAAAGCCCAGCACTTCTTTGAAGTAGAAGGTGAGCGGCTGGCTCATGAGACCGGAGAACTGAGCGATTCCCTGCGAGAAGTAAACAAATCCGAACAGATACATCAACACTTTCACCTGGGGTGAAAGCTTTGGTACTTTGTCGAGAGACATTTTTCGGTTCCATTCCTAAGATAAGTTGGCACCAGCTCATCCAGGAATCCACCCACCATAAAGGTTTGCAGGGTCAGGGAACCTACTCTGACGAAGCAACACTTCAGGATTTGGTGGTGGGCGAGCTCAGGTGCACAGGCGTTACGAAGCAAGATTGAACGTTTTGCCGTTCTCTTACTCCGTGCTGCGATGAAAGTTCACACCGCACAGTACCTCCTTTGAGGACTGGTGTCACTTACGGTGACACTGTGGGAAGGACCGATCGAGTTGATGACCGGACCTTCCCCTGGCCTAGGTCTTGGTGATTGACGCGTTAACGGTCTTGGTGCCGGTGAAGGCACGCATGACCGGACACTTTTCACCAATGCGTTTGATCGCGTCCAGCTCAGCCTGGGTCAGGTTGCCTTTCACCTCGATGTCTTCGGTGTAGGTCTCCTGTCCGCCAGACTTGGAGTAGGACACGGTGATGGACAGCTCTTGAATGTCCCAGCCGCGCTGGGGAGCTACCATAAGAATCGTCTGAGCAGCGCAGGCTCCCAGGGAAGCCAAAAGCAGCTCTTTCGGGTCAGGACCACCATCGGAACCACCGGCACTGGACGGTTGGTCGCAGATAACGGTGTGTTTTCCGGCGGTGATTTCCAGTTGATACTTGTGCCCGGACTTGGGCTTGACGAG
>JAUIJG010000436.1 GCA_030431355.1 bacterium | reverse complement strand
GAGTTTTCCGAATCTGTCGATGGCATCACCTACGGTTTCGTCGATTGAGCCCGTATCCTCCACCGAAAGTTCTCGAGATAGGCATCCACACTCTTTTCCCAGGGAGGCTAATTTAGCCTGATCTCTGCCGGTGATCATAACCTGTGCGCCAGCACCAGCAAGGCTTCTGGCAACCTCAGAGCCAATACCTCCTGTCCCGCCGAAGACAACATAAGAACGGCCTCTATGCGTCTCTATCGCTGACTGATCGGACATAAAGGTTCCCCGTTCTCCATCTGGTAATCTTACTGGCAAATTTCGATCTTATCTTTGTTATTGTGACTACTCCGTGAACCATTTTGGAGAAGTTGTTCACGAAAAGTACATGGTTGAAAACCTATCATTATTATGGGCAAAGGAGGCTGCAAAAATGCCTGAGCGGTTTCGAAAGAAGACTTTCATAGCCAGGACACCGAAAGAGGTGTTCGACTGGCATATGGAAGATGGTGCCTTCTTGAGATTGATGCCTCCCTGGGAAGACACCTCACTTGTGTCATGCGATACCCCCATCAAAAATGGCTCACGAGCCATTCTAGAAGTGGGCATGGGACCTTTGAAACTTGAGTGGGTAGCTGAGCATTGCGATGTCGAATCTGGAAAAGGATTCACCGACGTGCAAGTGAGGGGCCCATTTAAGTCGTGGAAACACAGACACGAGTTCATAGCGGCAGACGGCGGCTGCATTCTCGAGGACTCCATAGAATATGAACTGCCAGGAGGAGCCTTCTCGGAGATAGCTAGCCAGGCAGTCAGAAGGAAGTTGGAAGCAATGTTTACCTACAGACACGACATAACTAAAAGTGATTTGACGAGAGACGGAAAAAACAGAGAGAACAAATCCATGAAAATATTGATATCGGGTTCATCAGGTCTGGTGGGTTCATCCCTGGTACCATACTTGACCACAAAGGGACATGAGGTAGTCAGACTGAAGCGTACTCCCAGAGGAGAGTCAAATGAGGTCTGTTGGTCTCCCGGAGCGGCAGAAATAGCCCCTGAAGACCTGGAAGGTTTCGATGCTGTTATCCATTTAGCGGGTGAAAATATCGCCAGCGGCAGATGGACTGAAGAGAAGAAAAAAGAGTTGCGCGACAGCAGAATAGACTCGACCAGACTGTTAGTCGACACTTTCAAGAAACTTCAGAATCCACCATCAATCTTTATATGCGCCTCGGCCATAGGTTTCTACGGAGACCGCGGAGACGATACTCTCACGGAAGAGAGTTCCGCCGGAGACAACTTCCTGGCCGAATTGTGCCAGGACTGGGAGAAAGAAGCATCCCGGGCGGACGAACTGGGAATCAGAAGAGTCAGTTTGAGAATAGGTGTTGTTATGTCTCCCCGGGGAGGAATGCTGGCTAAGGTCCTGCCCCCATTTCAGATGGGCACCGGCGGTAATATCGGCTCTGGAAAACAGTACATGAGTTGGATTGCTGTGGATGATCTGGTTGGAGTTATCGATCATGCTCTTAACTGCCAGGAATTGAGCGGACCGGTCAACAGTGTGGCACCGCAGCCGGTTACCAATGAAAGCTTCACGAAATCTCTTGGAAAAGTATTGGGAAGACCCACTATATTTCCGGTCCCGGGCTTTGTGGCTAAACTCGCCTTCGGGGAGATGGCAGAAGAGTTGATGTTGGCAAGCGCCAGAGTGATGCCTGAAAAGCTGGAGAAAACAGGATTTAAATTCCAGTACCCTGATATAGAATCAGCCCTCAGACACCTTCTTGGGAAATCTAAATGAGTAAACCGACTATTGTCCTTGTCCGCAACGACCTCCGTCTGGCAGACAATCCGGCATTGCTTGCCGCCGCCAGACGTGGTGCGCCTACGATCCCGGTCTATATCTACTCGCCCCAAGAAGATGGTGAGTGGTCCTTCGGCGGCGCTACTAAGTGGTGGCTTCATCAATCGCTAACGGCATTTTCAAAATCTTTGAAAGAGAAAGGTGCAGAACTACTTGTCTTAAAAGATGAAAGCACCCTGGACTGCCTTGAAAAACTGCTGAAAGAAACCGGTGCTGAAGCGGTTTATTGGAACAGAAGATATGAGCCACACTCGATAGAGATAGACAAAAACCTGAAAACAAGTCTTAAGGAAAAGGATGTGGAGGTTCGCTCCTTCCCCGGGAATCTCATCTTTGAACCCTGGACAATCTCCACCGGTAGCGGCACGCCCTATAAAGTCTACACACCTTACTGGAAAGCCTGCCTGGAAGCAGAGACGCCGGCTCCACCACTTTCGCCCCCGGAAAGTCTTAAGCCCTTTGACGGCACTATAGAAGGGCTACAAATCGAAGACCTTGAACTGGAGCCAAAGATAGATTGGGCATCAGGGATGGAGAGCTTCTGGGAGCCGGGAGAATCCGGAGCGGAGAAAAGGCTCAGACAGTTCATTGACAGTGCCCTTTTCACATACAAGGAAGATAGAAATTTGCCATACCAGGATGGCGTAAGCTATCTATCTCCTCACTTGCACTTCGGCGAAATAAGCCCCAGACAAATCTGGCAGCAGGTGAAAGAGGCCCTGGATAAAACTGATTCCAATACAAAAAAAGAAAATGCCAGGGTGTATTTGAAGGAGATAGTCTGGAGAGAATTCGCGCACCATATTCTCTATCATTTTCCGGCAACCCTGGAAGAGCCACTTAGAGAGAACTTTGAAAAATTTCCCTGGGAATCAAATCATAAGAATCTATATAAAGCGTGGTGCAAAGGCAAAACCGGATATCCGATAGTGGATGCCGGAATGAGACAACTGTGGACCACAGGATGGATGCACAACCGGGTTCGAATGATAGTCGCCTCTTTCCTCACCAAAGATCTCTTAATTTCCTGGCAGGATGGAGCAAAATGGTTCTGGGACACCCTGGTTGACGCGGATCTGGCAAGCAACACTTTTGGCTGGCAATGGACTGCCGGATGCGGAGCGGATGCTGCTCCATTCTTCAGGATTTTCAACCCGGTCCTCCAGGGCAAAAAATTCGATCCCGATGGGACCTATGTTAGAGAATGGGTTCCCGAGCTGAAACACGCACCGGCAAAGTGGATTCACGAACCATGGGAAGCTTCTACAGAAGAGCTTGAGAAAGCTGGTATTACCATTGGTGTGGACTATCCTGAACCGGTGGTCAACCATGGAGAAGCAAGAAAAAAAGCTCTGGATATTTATGCCTCGATCAAACAATGAACACTTGACATCCGTCATTGCTGGAACTAAACTAGACGGACCTCGTTTCTAAACTTTCCACTTGCTCATGAAAAACCTCCAGCCGGTGATGCTCGCCATCGCCTTTGCCTTACTACTGGTACTTCCAGCCAGAGCCCAACAATACAGTCCAGGGTACACACCATACCCGGCATATCAGGCAGGTGTTTACCAACCTGTCCAACAGTTGCCTCCGGTACAGCCGATGCAACCAGGGCCGCCAGGCTGGCAATACGCCGCCAATTCCGCCACAGCAACACCGCTTCCGGTGAGTATGCCTTACCAACCACCAATACAGCAAAGACAGCCGATGCCGGCTGTCCAATCTATGCAGCCTATGCAGCCCCAACAGCCATTTACTCAAGCTCCTGACTCATCATATTCTCAGAATGCCAGCAATTTAAGTCCCTATGAACAACAGGAACTGGCTCTAAAAGAGGCAAAAATGGTGAGAGAGCTTGAAAATATGGAGAAATCCAGGGAGATGTCGGAGAGTTTCCGGCAGAGCGACAGTCCGGATAACTCACTGATGGAAAGAGGCTATGTGCAAGAGTCCAGCTACAATGGTGGAAGGACGGGCGGTATTCGCAAAATATTTGGTGGAGTAGGCAACGCCTTCAAGAGCGGAGCCAGGGTAGCAGCACCGGCCGCGGCCTCCGTGGGCACATTCTTTATCATGAGAGCAGCCCTGGGACAATCCAGCTATTAATGCAGGAGCTAATTCTCGGAATCAAGAGCAAATCAAATAGCTAACAGCGCCTTCCTTCGGCACGGAAGCCGAATGAATCGTTCCTTTAGGCAGCAATAGTTCGTCTCCGCTTTCCAATAAATAACTCTTCTCGGCGACGGAAAACTCAATAACGCCTTCTAGAACCACTATCACTTCATCATGACCATGCTCATGGGGCGCGTAGAATGCTCCTGGCCGGTCAGACCAGGGAAAAACGCTCAAACCCCTTGCGGAAAGGACCTTTTCCAGGCAACCTTTGTCAACTTCATCCAGGTACTTTCCTTTGGTCAGAGTTAGCTCCAAAAATAAATCT
>JAUIJG010000435.1 GCA_030431355.1 bacterium | reverse complement strand
CGCTCCAAAGAATTCCTGATGATTCCTGGCCCCACACCTGTTCCCGATGAGATCCTAGAGATTCACGGACAACAACCCCTGGGTCACCGCAGTAAGGAGTTCGCCTCCTATGTCGATAGAGCGGTGGCAGGCCTCAAATGGCTTGCCGAGACAGAAGCAGAACCGCTGCTCCTGACCACTTCGGGGACCGGAGCCATGGACGCGGCCATTGCGAATACGATAGACAGAGGAGAGAAAGTTCTCAGCCTCATCTGCGGAGTATTCGGAGAGCGTTTTGCCAAAATAGCCGAGGCTTATGGAGCGGAAGTCGAACGACACACCGTGGAAGCAGGCCAGGCTATCGATCCCAAAGAAGTAGAAAAACTTCTTGCCGCTGACAAAGCAAACGAAATCAAGGCGGTTACTGTTACCCATAACGAGACATCGACCGGTGTAATCAATGACCTGGAAGCAATTTCCAAAATTGTCAAAAGCCATGGTGCTTTGCTGCTGGTCGATACAGTCACCAGCCTTGGTGCTGCACCTGTTCGCATGGATGCCTGGAATCTAGACGTGGTCGTGGCAGGAAGCCAGAAAGCATTGATGCTGCCCCCCGGTCTTGCCGTAATTTATCTAAGTGAAGCCGCATGGAAGAAATCAGAATCCTGCACCAATGGCAGATTTTACCTGGATCTTGCCCGCTACAAAAAATCCCAGGAAAAATCCATGACGCCCTTTACGCCGAACGTATCCTTGATAATAGCCCTGGTCAAATCTCTTGAGATGATGCAAGAGACAGGGAAAGAGGAAATCTACAAACGTCACCAGGGTCTTAGAAAGACACTGCGGAAAGCATTGATTGAGCTAGGACTGAAGCCGGTGGTCGAAGAGGAGCACGCCTCTCCCACCATCACCTCGCTCTGGCCGCCTGAAGGAATTTCAGTAAGCGAGATCAGAGAGAGACTGAAAGAAGATTACCGCATCGTTGTGGCAGACGGACAGGAACATCTAAAAGGTAAGATTTTCCGAATCGGTCATATGGGCTACGTCTTCGACCGGGACATCGGAATGACCATCAATGCCCTCACGAATATATTCCAGAGCTTGAAAGCAAAAAGCCCCGTGGGCCAAAAATCTGCCTCTTAATTCAATTTCCGGCTATACTTGAGTCTAGAAGCACCCTGAATCGACTCAAACATGAATTCAAGAAGGCAAAAACAGTCGCTATATCTGCTTACAGCCGCAATTCTAGCGGCTCTTAGCCTGGCTGAGCCAGCCCAGGCTTACTACTGGAATTCCTACGGCACCCGTTTTTTCGGAACCAATTTGCTGTATTCCATTCCCTATCTCGCCTCACCGTTGCTCGGACTGAACAGGGGACCTTATAATGCGAATCCGGTCTACTCGGTCAGCAGCTATTTAAGAAGAAGTGGCCAGAGGGCCGTCACCGCTCCCCTGGTTTATCAACCCTACTACCTGCAGAACTACAAGGACGATGAACCAATATATGACCCCAGGGATCGCTATCGCCCGATAAAACCGCAGAATTACGGTCAAGACATTGTCTCCCATGCCACATGGAAAGGTTCTGGAGCCACAAATCCAAACCCCGGTGTAAACTCAAACCCGGCCGGTTACGACCCATTTTATGCCCCGATTCCGAACAACGGAAGCAGCAAAACCGCGCCACCCATAGCACCACCTGTAGCACCACCCATCAACAACCAGAGAGCCCTCAGCGCACCATATTCAACACCAAACAAAGTACCACACAGCCCTTTCAATATCAGAACCCCAAAAAAGAAAGCCGGAGCCCAACCGATAGCCGATGGCTTTGTTTCAACGGTGGTGGAGCAATTCGATGGAGACTTCCAGAGCGCCCTGGGCGACCCTGCCACTCGCTCCTGGGCCAAAGCCCTCGGAATAATAAATGATGACCAGATCACAAAAGCAGAATTCACACCGACAAGAATTCATCTAATCAGGCAAATTTTACTCGATCCAAGCCTGAACTCAGTAAGTAAGCTGGATGCCATAAAGATATTGCTGCCTGCTTCTGCTAACCGCGCTACCAGGTAATTGAACCCAGTCCGGTGAAACTTCCCTAACGGCTTTCCGGCTATGGCTGCCTGGGCAAAGGAAGAGAGCCAGACCCTATTTTTATAAAACGGAAGTTAAGGCCCGCTATATTTAGCTTTTATAGAAATGAGTTGAATAAGCATATTCTGACTGTTTAGTTTTGAGTATCCATTTCCACCAAGTTTTTTTAAGAGAACTCTCCCCAGCATTTAATAGCTAACAACAACAAGCCCTCCAGCCTTTCAGCCTGCCTCAAGTGAACTTCTCACGGGGCAGCGAGCAATGCTGGATCTAATCAGTTATGAGGTCAGATATGGCTAACACCTCGACTCGCGATATCTACAGAACTCTGGCTGATTTGAAAGAGGATCTAGAAGAAGGCACAGACTTTCGCATCCTCCGAAAAGATCGCCGGAGCAATGTTTTCATCGTCGCTCCCCACGGCGGCTACATCGAACCGGGTACATCACACCTGGCAAGAGCCATAGCGGGGAATACGTTTAACCTGTTCGACTTTCAGGGACTGCGCATCCAGGAACCCTGGAGGCTGCATGTCACCTCCACAAGATTTAGAGATGATCGACTGACTGTCTCACTCATGTCCTCGCTCACAGCCGTATCGATTCACGGCATGGGCAAGACGGACAACTGGAGAATTTGGACCGGGGGATTGAACAAGGAGTTGAAATTCCTGGTGGAAGCCTGCCTCATCGAAGCCGGCTTCTGGATTGAATCCACCCCTCCTAAATACAAAGGCAAGAGCCCCAGAAATTTCATCAACCTGGCGGAAAAGTACGGTGTTCAACTGGAACTACCGGAAGACCTGGTCAAAGTGATGTTTAGAAACGGGATCGAATTCACTGATCAGGAGCAGGGAAATGAGCCAGCGCTCAACGACCTGGGCGAGCATTTTGTCCAGGCACTCAGGCGTGCTCTTTTCCTCTACCTACCAGGGAGGCTTTTGCCGAGACCCTAATAAGCAGGAGAAATCCATGATTTATCGCTTGCGAAAACTCACCTCCACAGGCGCTTACTTGATTTTGATCTGGCTTACCTGGGAGTGGTTCCAGGGGGACACCGCCTGGACTTTCAGCCTGGGCTGCACCATGGTCAGTGGCATGTGGCTTGCCCTCACTTTCTTTGAATTGCGCAACCTCTTCAGCACCTACTTCGACATTCTCTCCCGGCTCAAGATCCTGATTCCCATCGCCCTGGGAACCACTCTGGCAGTCCTCTCTCTCTGGTTTGCCGGTCCCCATGAACTGAAGTTCTTCGCCGGACTGGAGCTTGCTGCCTGGCTGGTGATCTACGTCAAGTACCGCTTCAATCGAAAACAGTACATCAAGCAGGGACACGGACCGCTGCCCAAAGGCACCTGGGTGAATCCTCCGGTGGAAGTCATTCAGGAGTTCGACCTGGTTCTCACAAGTGGCAACATCGCCCGCCGCCTCAGAGAAGCCGTAGGACACGGTGAGGTAGCTGTTCGCATGGAGGACGGAGAGCTTTATCTGCTCAGCTCCTACATGGAAGCCGGGACAGTTTTTGAAAAAGCGCGGGTGGTGACCGACAAACTTCTGCGCAACAACCACTATGTTGTGCTGCGACCGACCGGCTCGTTTGATCAGGATCAGCGTCGTGCCACTCCGCACCTCACTCGTATTCTCATCGAGCAAAATCGGCTCTACAAGGAGAAAGCCCAGGAGAAGCGCACCCGCTTTGTCAACGCCCTGCCCCTCCCGCGGAGCTTGAAGAGCTGGTTGATAAAGAAGTATCCGGTGACAGGATATGACTGGACCGGGCTTCTCATCGGTCAGACCCACAGAGACCACTGGACCTGTGTCGGACTTTGCCTGGAGCTGTATCATCGGCTCGGGTACAAGACCAATCAATACGGAACCGGCTTGCTCGGTCTCGGAACCGGCTTCTTCGACCCGATCATGCCCGTGCGCTTTCTGGCAGATCCCGCCTTCCGAATTCTGAAAGTCGAAGACGAGAGAGCCCAGTAAAGGCACAAGTACATCTCACAGATTTCACGGATAGAACTCCCCGGCGGAGTTCTATCTTTTTCAAAGCGCTTTTTATTATCTTTTATAGTATTTTACTCAAACCGCAATTATTCACGGGAGTGACACTAATCTAATTTTCAAAGCATAGAAAAAGCCCTGTCATTAGCTCAGAATCTGTGTTTACGAAGACAACAGTACCGAGAAAAAACAAGGCTTTTGAATGAC
>JAUIJG010000015.1 GCA_030431355.1 bacterium | reverse complement strand
TTTATGGTCTCGGCGTGGTATTGGTGGCACAGCAGAAATTTGATCAAGCAGAGGAAGCTTTTAAAGAAGGAATTCCAATTTGCAAAGCCACAGCCGGAGCCAACAGCAGCCTGATGGGGGCCATGAAAAGAAAGTATCTTGAAGCTCTGTGGCACGATAAACCCTGGGATGCCCTTCATATGCAACTTTCAGAGGGAGCCAAATAAACTCTCGCTTAGCCAGAAGATCTATTCTTCATGTTTTGTAGAAAGTACACTGGTATTCCAAATAAAACAATGACAGTCCCCCAGAATGATTCGTGGGGGAATTTTTGATAGGCGCTCACCGCCAGGAGCATAGAGACCAGTGCTACTACAAGCGGTATTACGGGATAGAGTGGGGTTTTGAATGAGTCCTTGTGTTTTTCATCCTTTCTTTGCCGAACGATGATGACACAAATAGCCGTGAGGGCGAAGAATATCCATACAGCCAAACCGGTAAAGAACAGTAAGTTTTCGAATTTACCAATCAGATAAATGAGCAGGCAGGCCCAGGCACCATTGAAGATGGTAGCTCGAATTGGAGTATGGGTCTTGGGGTCTACTTTTGAGAGGAACTCAAAAAAGAGATTGTCGTCGGCCATGGCGTGGGCGATTCTACTGCCGGTGAGAATCAAGGCGTTAATGGCGCCAAAGCCGAACAAAACCACCAGCGCTTCCAAAAATTTTGCCCCGCCGGTGCCGAAGATAACTTTGAAGAGATCCGTGGCTATCAATCTGGAACTTGCCACTGCATCGATAGGCATGTGATAGAGGTAGAGGAAGTTCATTCCCATATAAATAAGGGTCACTGTAAGGCATGTAATGATCAGGGCAAAGGGTACGGACTTATGGGCATCTCTAGTTTCACCGGCAAGAAAGACGTTGTCTCTCCAGCCTCCGTAGGTCCAGAGTATCGGAACCAGGGCTGTCATCAAAGCCATGACCAGTGGATATATGCCCACCGAAGCATTGAACTCAGACAATGTGCCGAGACTGAAGTCCGTGGCCGAAGCCCTGCCTTCCAGAAGTCCTGCCGAACCGGCCACAAAGATGAGAACCAGGGCAAGCAGTTTGGCCAGGGTGAAAATGTTTTGTAGCAAGCTTCCGGTTTTAAGCCCGAAAAGATTCGTTATCGTCAAGGCGATAACGATTGCCACTGCCAGTGGTTTTATCCAAAGATCCGGGGCATTGACTAACGAGCATGAGTATTCGCCGAACATAAGGCCGATGGCTGCCACTGATCCGGTGCGTGTTATCAATAGCTCCGACCAGGCGAAAATAAAGGCCAGGCACTTGCCATAACATTCTTTCAAATAGACATAGTCCCCACCGGAGGACGGATAGATAGAGGATAGCTCAGCGTAACAGAGCGCTCCTATGAAGGAGAACACTCCGCCGAGAAACCAGGCGACCAATATCCAGATACCTGAATTCAGGAAACCGGCTACTTCGGAGGGAACTCGAAAAATGCCTACTCCGATAACGATACCGATACTGATTGCTACGGAATCCCAGCGGCCAAGTATTTTAATGGATGACACAGATTGTTGATTAACCGCCGGCGAGGCTGCTCATGGCTTTCTTCGCCATTTCGTTTTCCGGCGAGATTTTCAACACGGCTTCATACTGAACCTTGGCTTCATTCTTGCGTCCGTTTTGCTGGAGGAATTTGCCATATTCGACCATGGAAGCGAGGTCAAGCGGTTTGGTCTCGATAGCTTTCTTGAATTCTTTTTCGGCGCCTTTTGTATCGCCTGCTTTGGCCATCGATGCGGCCATGCGGTACCTTGCTCTGGAGTAGCCGGGATAAGCTTTTAAGGCTTTCTTCTGTTCGTTGATAGCTTCCTTGTAGTCGCCCTTTTTCTCATACATCCAGCCGAGACCTGAATGGGCAAGGGGGTGCTTGGATGAAATCTTGAGCACATCTTTGTAGGCGGCTATGGCTTCGTCCACTTTGTTGGCGTCGGCGTAGACGTTGGCCAGGGTAAGCCTGGTCACGGGCGAGTTGGGCATCAACTCAACTGATTTCTTTGCGGCTACGATGGCTTTGTCGAAATTCCCTTTGGAGCCGTACATGATCGCCAGATTATTCTGGGGCATGGCGTTTTTAGGCTTCAGTTCGGCGGCTTTGGAATAAGCTTTTATAGCGTTGTCGAGGTCGCTCAGTCTGGAATAAGCAAGTCCAAGATCCATGTGCCCTTTGAATGTATCAGGCTTGAGTTTGACGGCGATTTCAAACTCGGCTGCAGCTTCCTTCATTTTCTTGGTATTGGCGTAGATCTGACCGAGAATGATGTGGGGGAAGTAGTATTTGGGATCGAGTTTCATCGATTGTTTGCATTCAAGAATAGCTGTCTCGTACTCGTCCTGGGCAGCCAGAGCACTTGCCAGGCGAACATGAGCCTTAGCGTTGTCCGGCTCCAGGCGAATAACTTCTCTAAATTCACTGGTGGCAGCCTTCAACTTTCTCTTCATGAAAAGCTCGGTCGCTTTCTGCATATGCTGTTCCGCTTCCGTGCCGCCAGCGAATGCCGGACTGTAGATGGTCTGGCTTCCGAGGCTCATAGCGGAAAGGGCGATAATAGCAGCGCTAGTTTTTCTTAGAGATCTGGAATTCATTTATTTATTGCTCCGATAATTCTGTATTATTTTTCTAGTAGGATGCACCGGCGGTAGTGGTACTTGCTCCCTGAACAATAGACACACCTGCCGAAGTTCCGAGCCTGGTGGCACCGGCTTTCACCAGGGCAAGGGCTTTTTCTGCGTCTCTGATTCCGGCACTCGCTTTGATACCAAGTTTGTGATTGCCGATGGTTTTTTTCATGAGGGTAACATCTTCCACCGTGGCTCCTTTTCCGTCTTTAACGAATCCCGTGGAGGTTTTTACCATGTAAGCTCCAGCCTTGATGCAAGCTTCGGTGGCAGCAATTTTTTCTTCTTCCGTAAGCAGATCGCATTCGATGATCACTTTAACCGGGGCGTCTTTAGCGACCTTGACCACTTCTTTGATCTCTTCGGTCACGTAATCGATACCTCCTGATTTTAAGGCACCAACATTGATGACCATATCGATCTCATGGGCTCCGTCTTTTACAGCTCGACGGGTCTCTTCTACTTTTGTTTCCATTAAATTGGCTCCCAGAGGGAAGCCGATCACTGTGGCAACTTTCACTTTGCTGTTGGCCAGCTCTTTGAGAGCCTGGCTCACATAAAAGGGATTGACACAGACCGCGCAGAAAGAGTTTGCTTTTGCTTCCTGGCAGAGCTTTGAAATTTGCGCTTCGGTGGCGTTCGGGCTGAGAAGAGTATGGTCTATGTATTGGGCGAGGTCTTTACTCACGGTAATTCTCCCGGTCGGTAAGTTCGAATTCGTGGACATGGTGCCTTGTAAAGAGATGAAAGGCATCACGAAAAGTCATTATATACGCTCACAGGCGGGCATCCTGCCAGGTGAGCTATCTGTAATTTAAATGGAGCGAGAATAAGGGGTTGTGGCCGAATTGGTGGCACGTTCCCAGTAGGAAATACTCTTATGATATTCCTGGAGACTCTTTATATCCAATGAGCCTCCCTGCAAAGAGCCGATAGCGGAAACTATGGCCCGGGCGCCAGCCAGGGTCGTGACCACTGGAGTTTTGTAGTTCAAGGCAGCTCTACGAATCGTCTGGTCATCACTACGGGCGGTTCTTCCCGATGGGATGTTGATGATAAGCCTTATCTCACCATTCTTTATCTGGTCTATAAGATTCGGTCTTCCTTCCGAAACTTTATTTGCCAGCTTTATCGGAATTCCTGCAGAAGAAATAGTGGAGGCCGTGCCCCTTGTTCCTATCAGAGTAAAGCCGAGCTGGTAGAGATTCTGAGCAATAGGAACTATCTCATCCTTGCTTGAATCGGTAACCGAGATAAATACAGAGCCTGAGTCGGGCAGGGTTTGGCCGGCGGCAATCTGCGCTTTGGCGTAGGCGATGTCGAATCGGGAAGCGATACCCATAACTTCACCGGTGGAGCGCATTTCCGGTCCCAGAGAGATAGAAGCGCCGGGAAAACGGTCAAATGGAATCACTACGGATTTTACAGCCACATGGGGAGGGATATGTCTGGGAGAAAGACCAAGCTCCGACAGGGTTTTGCCTGTCATTACTCCGGTGGCCATTCGCGCCCAGGGAACGCCGGTGGCTTTGGAGACGAAGGGGATAGTTCTTGAAGCCCGGGGATTTACTTCTAGAACATAGAGTTCATCATCTTTTAGAGCGAACTGGATATTCATCAACCCTTTTACTTTTAGCTCTTTAGCGAGTTTCAAGGTGGCTGAACGGATCTCTTCTATAGTCTTCAACGGAATGGTCTGGGTCGGCAGAACGCAAGTACTGTCTCCTGAGTGGATGCCGGCTTGTTCCACGTGTTCCATGATGCCGGCGATGATCGTTGCCCTGCCATCAGATATAGCGTCAACATCTATCTCAACTGCATTTTCAAGAAACTGATCTATCAAGACTGAGATTTTTCCGGAGTGGAAACCAGAATCCAACCAGGCCTCCAGGTCATCCTGGTTATAAATGATTTGCATCGCCTGGCCGCCAAGCACATAGCTAGGTCTAACTAAAATCGGATAACCCACATCCTGGGCTGCTTTAATCACCTCTTCCCGGGTACTGGCCAGGGCGCCGGAGGGTTGTTTCAGACCCAATTTGGATATCATCTCACCAAAACGGGCTCGATCTTCTGCTTTGTCGATGGAGTCGGTGGATGTTCCTAGAATTTTAATTCCGTGGGCTTCCAGTCCCCGGGCGATTTTTAGAGGTGTTTGACCGCCTAGTTGAACGATTACGCCTTCCGGTTTTTCCTGGCGGGCTATGTTGACCACGTCTTCCAGGGTTAGAGGTTCGAAATAGAGCCTGTCCGAAACGTCATAGTCCGTGGAGACAGTTTCGGGGTTGGAGTTGACCATGATCGATTCGTAGCCGAACTCTCTGAGAGCCAGGCTGGCGTGGACACAGCAATAGTCAAACTCGATGCCCTGGCCGATACGATTGGGACCGCCGCCAAGGATCATGATGCGTTTTTTCTCCACCGGCGGTATTTCGTTCTCATCCTCGTAGGTTGAGTACATATAAGGAGTAAAGGCCTGGAATTCAGCGGCGCAGGTGTCGACAATTTTGTAGGATGGCTCCAGCTCAAGTTCCCAGCGCTTTTTCTCTACCTCTTCGGTGCTTATCTCCAGAATGTCGGCCAGTTGCTGGTCGCTGAATCCGTTCCTCTTCATAGAGTTGAGTGTCTCTCTGTCGAGGTCGTCCAGGCTTTTTACCTGCTCTTTGAACTCGACTTCCGCTTCGTAGATCTCATAAAGGTTATTCAAAAACCAGGGATCAATAGCGGTCAGATCGTGGACTTCCTCCACGGATATTCCATTGGCATACGCGCCGAAGATGTCGGTGATTCTGTGATGGCTGGGTTTTGCCAGGCGACTGCGCCACTGCCAGAAATCCGCTTGTTCCCGTTTTTTGACCGATGTGAATCCGGACAATCCCAACTCCAAACCTCTGAGAGCCTTTTGCACGGACTCTTTGAAGGTTCTTCCGATCGCCATCACCTCTCCCACGGAACGCATCTGGGTGGTCAGGGTCGTATCGGCCCCTTTGAATTTTTCAAAATTGAAACGGGGAATTTTGGTGACAACATAATCTAGAACGGGCTCAAAGGAGGCTGGTGTGTTCCTTGTTATGTCGTTGGATAATTCATCTAGCGTCAATCCGACAGCTAGCTTGGCTGCGATTTTAGCGATCGGATAGCCGGTCGCTTTACTTGCCAGGGCGGATGATCTGGAGACCCGGGGATTCATCTCTATCACCACTACTCTGCCGGTTTCGGGATTGATACCAAACTGAATATTAGAGCCGCCGGTGTCGACACCTACGGCTCTAATGGTTTTGATAGCTGCATCTCTGAGTTCTTGATACTCTTTGTCAGTGAGAGTCTGGACCGGGGCTACGGTGATTGAGTCTCCCGTATGCACTCCCATGGGATCGAAATTCTCAATGGCGCATACGATGACGACATTGTCCATGCAATCCCGCATCACCTCTAACTCAATCTCTTTCCAGCCAAGGACACTCTGTTCCAGAAGCACTTCTCTAACCGGACTGGCATTGAGAGCATTGAGGGCAAGTTCGCCCAGCTCTTCTTTGTTGTAAGCCACACCGCCGCCTATACCACCGAGGGTGAAAGCGGGACGGGCGATAATCGGAAATCCTATTCTTGCGGCAACCTCTTTTGCTTCCTGAATATTCCTGGCAATGCCTGATTCCGGCACTTCCAGACCGATCTCGATCATCTTCTCCTTAAATAAATCCCTGTCTTCAGCCAGTTTAATGGCGTCCAGCTTGGCTCCGATGAGTTCTATTCCTTGCTTGTCGAGGAAACCCGACTCAGCAAGCGAAACGGCCACGTTCAGGGCAGTCTGGCCTCCCATGGTCGGCAGAACCGCGTCCGGCTTCTCCTTGAGGATGATCTTCTCGGCCATCTCCGGAGTTACCGGCTCCACATAGGTTCTATTCGCCACCTCCGGGTCAGTCATTATTGTTGCCGGATTGGAGTTTATGAGGACTATCTCGTATCCCTCTTCCATCAAGGCTTTGCAAGCCTGACTTCCAGAATAGTCGAATTCACAAGCCTGACCTATTGTGATAGGACCGGCTCCCAGAACAAGAATTTTCTTTATATCTGTACGTTTGGGCATGGGCTTCTGAAGTTATCTCTCGTCTGCAAAAGTCGCTGAACATGTAGTCAGAGCACAGTTTACACGGATAGAAGCTCTTCCGGCCAGGAGGCTGGATCAATATTCACGAATATTCTTCCTTCGTTAAATCTTGGCTCAAAATCCGAGATTTAAGGATAATCGGTTTTAAAGGGACAGATAACTTGGTAAGTGAAACATAACCCATTAATTTGGTGATTTTCAATATCCCCAGGTGTTAAATCGTCCAAAACTATAACTATGAGACTATTTTCGGACTTTAAAGCAACAGCTTTATCCATCTCTAGCCTTGATAATCTTTTGGCGCGCTCGGTCATTTCCATGGCTTTGTGTGCCTTCTTGAGCGTTTCTACACTTTGCCCACCGGTACAGGCTGAGGTGGTCAGGGACAGGGATGCCCAGGTGGAAGGATGTCCCCATTCCCACGTGAACCTCTGGCAAGATCCGGATGTCGAGCCCCGGGGCGTGGTCATCGCCCTCCACGGCTTGATCATGCATGGTGGTGTTTTCGATAGCCTCGCCAACACCCTGGCCGAAAAGGGATACATCGTCGTAGCCGCCGATATGAGAGGCTATGGACGTTGGGCCCCGGACAAAGTAGAGCAGATTCTATCTAAGAAGTGCGACGAAGAGACCTCGGACCTCGGGGTGAAAGTGCCGGTTTTTTCCAGACAAGCGGATCTTGTCGATGTTGCTGTGGAAGGTGATCTGGAAGAGAACGAAGACTTTCTCAAAGAGCATTCTAAAGTAGTCTACAAAAAGAGTTTCCAGGATCTGGTCAAGCTCACCAGGGCCGTGAAAGCGAACCACCCTGACCTCCCACTCTTCCTTGTTGGAGAAAGTATGGGGGCAGGCATGGCTATTCATATCGCCGGTGTCACGCCGGAGTCATTGGACGGAATAGTGCTCTCCAGCCCTGCCATCAAAAAGAAAGTCAATCTGGTTCCACGGATTCTGGTCGACGCTGCTCGTTTTGTCAGGCATCCTCACAAACCGGTGGACTTGAAACCATACATTCTCAAGTTCGCTTCCGAAGACCCTGTCATAGCAAGGGCTTGTGCCCAGGACCCCTTAGTGCGCAAGTCTTTGAGACCCGGCGAGCTTCTAAAGACTTCCCGGGAGATCGGTCGCAACATTAAGTATGCCGAGTTGGTTCCGCCCTCTGTTCCTGTGCTTATTATCCAGGGAGACAGAGACCGAATGGTCAAATCAAACGGGGTTGTCTCTCTTTTGCACCGACTTAAGTCTGAGGACCAGACCGTCAAGTGGTTTCCCGGCAAAGGTCATCTTTTGCTTGAGACTCCATACATAACCGATGAGACCATGGGCACTGTTACCGGTTGGTTGAATCAGAAGGTGAGGGAAGGGCGCTCTAAATCCGTAACCCAGTCTCTTCCTGATAACAATAGCGATAAGGTCATGCACTAAGTCTTCTAATTGTCTTAGAAGTGCTCTTCAGCGGCGTACTTTCTTGTTAGTTCAAGGTAGTTTTGCCAATTTTTCTCGAATTTTTTCCTGTCTCTATCGTGCAGTTTTCGCACCACCCGAGCCGGTAGACCCATGACCATGGAATCAGGGGGCACCTGGGTGTTAGGTGCTACCACCGCTCCAGCCGCCACCAGAGATCCTTTGCCGATTCGGGCGCCATCCAGCACTACCGCTCCCATTCCGATCAAACAGTCATCTTCCACGACGCATCCGTGCAAGATTACTCCGTGACCGACTGTTACCCTGTCTCCTACTTCGACAGCGTGCTCATCCGTGACATGGAGGGTGCAGGAATCTTGAATATTCGATTTGCTTCCGATCTTTATGTGGTTGATGTCTCCCCTGACCACGGTGTTAAACCATATACTGGACTCCGCACCGATCTCCACCCGGCCTATGACTGCCGCGGTTGGCGCTACCCAAGATGAATCTTCCAGGCTGGGGCGCTGGTTCTGGAATTCATAGATCATATTTTTGCTCGACATTTGAACTTGTTTGAACCTGAATGTATTAGGAATTGGAAGTTCAAACTATACAACAGTTAACAGTGTTGACACCATCGACTCCCTCTCCTTCGGCAAGTAGCGTCGCCAGGTGACAAAATCTGTAAAGACCCTGCCTCTTTGCACCATAGAGCTGGATCAAGGTGTTAGAATACATGGTCTTGTTTCAGGAGATTTGATATGCCCGTTTATGAACAACCGATGCGCAAGCTTCTAGGTACATTGTCTCCTACTATCGCGTGGTTAAAGGAACAAGGTTCAGTGGATGTGAGTTCCGTACCGGATGATCACCTTGATGCTATCAAACAACTGGAACGCATCGGTATCGTTCACAAGCGAAACAACCGCTCTTATGAACTCCAGAAGATTAGGTTGAAGAAGTTGATGGGTAATCTCGGGATGGAGAGCCTCTCGGCTGAGAGCTCCAGTCGCTTGCCTGATGCCCCAAGTCCGCCGGATCTTAACTAGCGGCATATTGAATTCCGGATTATTTTTGAATCTACCAACAAGGTGAACTTTGGACACTTTGCAGAGATTGGATATGCGATCTTTACGCTCTCTTGAATGGGAGCGTCTAAAGTCTTTCGTGGCAAAAGAGGCTCTGTCTTCAGCGGCTCGACAGGCGTGTCTTGATCTTGGGCTTATGGACGAGCGTCATAAAATCGAAGAGGCTCTTGCCGAAACCGACGAGTGTTTCAGCCTGATAGAAAATGGTGCGGATCCCTTAAATGATGCCGTTCCTGATATCATCGATATTCTGGAACGTCTTGGTGCCGGTTCAAGATGTCAGCCTGAAGAGCTGCTATCAATAAGAGATCTTCTCACGATTACAAAAAGAGTTGGTGCCTCTCTGCGCCTTTTGGAGAGAGAGGACTTTCCCTGGATAAGCTCTTATTGCGACAATCTTACGAATTTAGATTCAATTAGAAAGAGTCTTGAACAGTGCCTGGACGAAAAAGGTGATATCAAAGACGATGCCAGCTCAACTCTTAGAAATATCCGCAACAGTATTCGAAAGTTGCATGGTGATATAAAGCGGGAACTGAGCAAGTTAATGCATTCTTCCCAGGTCTCTAAAGCCCTTCAGGAGACCATCATAACCCAGAGAAGCGGTCGATATGTTTTGCCGGTTTCAGCCTCAAAGCGCAACGATGTTAATGGTATCGTCCATGATTCATCTCAATCTGGGCTTACTGTTTATATCGAACCAATGTCAGTGGTTGAACCGACGAATCGCATACGAATACATGAAGCCGATGAAGTACGCGAAATTGAGCGAATACTAGATGAGCTGAGCCAGCTTGTCAGATCTGAAATCTCGCGTTTGATGACGAATTTCGAGACTCTTACACATCTTGATGTTGTCCAGGCGAAAGCTAAGCTAGCCATCAAATATGATGGCATTAAACCCGAGCTCTCTTCGGGCAACAATATAGAACTTATTCACTCCAGGCATCCTCTTCTGGTGTTGCAAGGAGGAGGAGAGGTGGTGGCGAATACTCTCACTCTGGGAGGAGCGGAGAGAACGCTGGTTATAACCGGACCGAACACCGGAGGCAAGACGGTTCTTCTCAAGCAAGTGGGACTGGCTGCTCTTATGGTGAAAGCAGGATTGCTTTTGCCTGCCAGACAAGGTACAAAATTCCCTGTCTTTAATTCAATCTGGGCTGATATCGGTGATGAACAGTCGTTGGAGCAGAGTCTTTCTACCTTCTCTTCCCATTTGCAGAATGTGGTCTCCATTGTCGAAGCTTCTTCGGCCGGTACACTTATCCTCCTCGATGAAATCGGAGTGGGGACGGATCCAAAAGAAGGGGCAGCGATCGCTCAGTCTGTTCTGGAAAAACTGAATGATTCCGGTGCAATAACCGTCACAACAACTCATTACACCGATTTGAAGATGCTCGGCTATTCTAAAGAAGGCTTCGTCAATGGAAGTCTGGAGTTTAATGAAGCCACCTTCGCGCCTACATACAAACTTCGCCTCGGCATGCCTGGTAGCTCAAAAGGAATTGTTATAGCCGAACGTCTGGGACTGATGCCTGAGGTGGTGGCGCGAGCTCGGGAGATCATTGAACAGGAGGATGAAGATCGGCTCAAAATAATGGGCGAACTGGAATCTCGACTGCTTATGGTGGCATCCAGGGAGAGCGAACTGGATGAGGACCGGGCCAGGTTGAATTCGGAGACCGACAGACTTTCGAAAAGAGAAGAGAAACTCGACCGAAAAGCTGAGTCGATCGAAACCGAATTTCGCCATAGTCTCGATGAAAAGTTTCGCCAGACAGAAGGAAAGATTAAGGAGTTGACCAGGGAACTCCAGCGCAGCCCGAGTCTTAAGAAAACCCAGGAGATCAAGAAGAAGCTGGAGGAGATAAAGTCCGACTTGAATTGGACCGATGAAACACCTCCTTCTGGGCTCGGAAAAGATGGAGGTAAGCTCTCTGCCGGACAATTGTCCCAGGGGACCCGGGTTCTGGTTCGTTCGCTCAATCAAAAAGGACTCATCGATTCAATCAATTCTCAGAATTCGGAAGATACCGACTTTGAAGCAACCGTGATTGTCGGGTCTCTCAAAGTGAAGGTCTCCGGCTCCGACCTTAAGGTCATGGAACCTCAAGGTTCTAAAAAGAAGAAAAAGGTCGGTATCGGCAGGTCTAAATTTACTGAGCGCAAAAATCGCGCGGGAAGACGCGAGGCCTCCCAGGAGCCTGCCGGCTTGTCCGAGTTCATCAGAACTTCAGTAAATACCCTGGATCTAAGAGGCAAGAGAGTGGACGAGGCCCTCACCCTGGTCGATCAATTTCTTGATCAGTGTCTGGTAAGTTCCGTCTCTCCAATCATGATCATTCATGGCCACGGGACTGGGGCGATAAAAAGCGCGGTCAGAGACTATCTGAAATCCTCCAGGTATTCCAGGGACTTCCGTCCCGGCGAAATGCACGAAGGTGGCGACGGTACAACCGTGGTCAATCTCGACTGATTGTCCAGGAATTGAGTTAGCCGTATATAAATTTATGGTGTCCAAAAAGTCCGCCTTCGGGTGGAATGGAGACCGGCAAAAGATTAATTCTGACTCGATCCGGGGCTTCCTACGTGGTTTTCCCACTTACATATAAGGGAATGATCTTTAAGCTAGTCAAATGGACGTTAGAAAGGCAATTTCAAAGAGGTTCTGACCCGACATGGCTCTGGAAACTGGAAGTGATGGCAAAGGCGAAAAGGAGACTCCTCCGGCTCAGTCTTTTGCAGATAGCATGAAAAAAGCAGCAGGAGAGGGTGGCGATGACGCTGAAGTCAAGCGTGATGATGCTCTCACCGGTGACGTCGATACCGGCAATGCCAGCAAGGCGCTGCTGGAAGATGCCCAGGCTGACGAAAAACCTGCTCCCAAGCAGGAAGAGCCGGCGGAGACCGTAGACGAGCCAAAAGATGAGAAGAGAGACGGGACAGCCGATGATGCCCAGACCGGAGCAGATAACTTTCGGGTAGGTCCCCCTCCCGGCGTGGTGGATGAGTCCACTGAAGGTAAGAATCAGCTCTATCCCGATGACCGGGGCCAGGCTCAGCCGGATGATGCCGAGGCCAGAGAAAGAGGTGTTGCAGAAGATCCCGACCTCAAAGGTAGAGTAGAGAAGGGCGATGAAGAAGCCGGAGACGGCAAATCTGATGTAACAGAAAGAACCGTTGAACAGATTGTTGAAGATGCAATGGGAGTCAAAGGGAAGCTCGAAGCCCTCAAAGCGCATCTAGAAAAGTTTGGAGAAGATTATAAGAAAGCCAGGGAAGGCGATCCTGATGAAGCTGAATTCAATAAGAGAATGGGTGTTGTTCTCAAGGATTTTGAAGACGGTGCTTTTGAGATAAAGCCCGGAGAGGTCCCGCAATTCAGAGAAGACCGCCGTGTTATCCAGGAAGCCATAGAGGCAGAAGAGAAGAAAGAAGAGAAAGACCAGGATGCCGACCGCTTGAAGATGTTGAAAGCGGTGGAACGGAACCTTGCTCTTGCCGAAAGAGCGCCCGGTCTAATGTTCCAAAACGTTTCCCTGGAGTTATACGCCAGTGGTGACGTTAACCCAGTGGAAGAAGGTGGAAAGTCCAGAGCTTATCAGATGCTGGAGAAGGCTACTCTCCTGGACCCCGACCTGCGCTATGGACAGGACCCCAATTTCTTCACCCGGGCCCGAGAGATTGAAAAAGCCAACGGCGCGCCGATTCAACAGGACGGTCTTGAAATCAGTCTCAAGTTGCAAGCCATAGAGCTTCACGGCCGAGGCCAGGAAGTCGAGATGGTGCCTGCCGGTAAAGAGCTTCTTGGTGGAAGAGAGCCTATTAAAGAGGGTGATAGACCAGCTAGACCTGAGGAAGCAGGTGACGGTTCCGACAAGCGGACTCTTGCCGATGTGCGCGAGAGCGCCTTTGGAAATCAAGAAAAAGTAAGGCGTCTCGGCTTCCACATGGACAATTTTGGCAAGAGCCTCCAGGAAGTCAAAGTAGGTGACCCCAGTCCCGAAGAGATCAGTAAGCGCATGGAGACAGCGCTTAAAGAGTTTCAAAAAGCTGCCGAGATAGTTAAACCTGAAGACGTGGTTAACTACCGAGAAGATAGAAGAATCATTAAAGAGGCTATTCGCCTTGAGCAAGAGAAAGATGAGAAAGAGCAAGACCTGGAGAAGTTGAAGATTCTCAAACAGGTGGAGAGAAATCTATATGTTCTGGAAAGAGCTCCAGGTCTGACATATGGAAACGCTGCTTTATCTCTATATTCCGTCGGAGATGTTCAACCGATTGAAGGGGAGCCATATAACGGACGCTCCAGAGCTTCCGCCATGCTCGAGATGGCATATATAAATGATCCTGTTCTCCGCTACGGCAAAGACCCTAACTTCTTTAACCGGGCCCGAGAGATTGAGAAAATGAACGGTGTTCCCCTGCAGCAGCAGAGCGGGGATATCAGTCGCAGATTGCAAGAGATCGAAATGCGCGGATTCGGAGACAGAATCAAGTTGGTTCCTGTGGCTCCGGAAGCCGAACTTAATTTAGACATAAAACCGCCCAAGGCAGATGGAGATGAAGTACCGCCGAAGGCAGACGGACAAGAAGTACCGCCGAAGGCAGATGGGGAAGAAGTACCGCCGAAGGCAGACGGAGAAGAAGTACCGCCGAAGGCAGATGGAGAAGAAGTACCGCCGAAGGCAGATGGAGAAGAAGTACCGCCGAAGGCAGATGGAGAAGAAGTACCGCCCAAGGCAGACGGAGAAGAAGTACCGCCCAAGGCAGACGGAGAAGAAGTACCGCCGAAGGCAGATGAAGAAGAAGTACCTCCCAGGGCAGATGGAGATGATACTCCGCCGAAGGCAGACGGAGAAGATGCTCCGCCGAAAGCGCAGTTCAGTGATGCAGCCCTTGCCCGAATCGCTCAGAGCGATCCCAAGGTCGAAATCCCTGAGATTGAAGAATCTCCTAAACGGAAATCTAAACTGCTCAGAGATACCTATGGTGAGCTGTCGCCATCGGAGAGGGCTTATGTAGCCAATCAGCGATATGAACTGCTCAAGAGTGAGTCGGGTCTTACACCCAGACAAGCGCTAACTGGAGAAGTTATCGCCGAGTTTGAGCAAGCGATTAAAGATGCCGATGCCGGTGTCACTCCCCGGTCTAAAGAACTGACTGAAAAAATTCAAGCGGTAAATGAACAGATCGTTGTCTTTGGAGATACCCAGTTAAAAGACATCGTCTGGGATCGCAACGGCGCTGACGATGCGGCTAAGAAAGCCCTTCCTGAAAATCTCAAAGGATTTGGAGAGCTTACCTGGAACGACGCAAGGAAGCAGCTAAATACTAATTTCGAGCAGTTTTTCAATAATGAAGATCTAGGACTCTCCGCGGATGAGAAAGCCAAGGCCGGACAATTCGTCAAGGATTTGAACGGTGCCATCACCGCCGATGAATACAACGGTGTCCTTAGAAATCTCCAGGGCGACGAGACCATGAAGGTTCTCCTGGAGAACCCATCTTTCCGAGGAATGCTCCAGGTCCATGGACAGCTGACTAAGCCATTATTGGGCCTGGCTGGCGATAAAGCGGCGCTGGTTCAAGAGTACAGACAGGAATTCAATCAACGTGCGCTTGTTCGGTTGACCTACGCGAATATCTTGAAAGAGGTGGCTGACGATCCAAGCGGTGAAGCGGATAGAGATAGTCTGGTTCAAAGATCTAGAAAACAGTTCATCGACGCATTCGCCAATAATGTGGATGAGGGCTTCTCTGCCACCATAGCCAGGATGGCTGGAGATCACGAAGATGACGTCAAAAGTAACGTCCAGGTCAAACCGACGGAGTTGCTGGAAGCCGCTCTCAATAAGAACAAAGAGTTTGATTCCGGCTCCGCCGACATGGCTATATCAATTCCATTGATAGCGAAGAGTCTGCCTGATCTGTTCAAAATGGAAGCAGGAAATCTTGCTAGCGACAAAGACAACGTTACCCCGGAAGAGAGAAGGCAGGCCTTTGAAAATCTGAAGCCATTGATGGATAGGATGATCACAGACGCCGATAGTGCCACCAAACCGGAGTCCAATGCCAAATTTGAAGCTCGCTTCCAGTATGGTGCTATTCTTTATGGTGGCGTGGGTGATGCGGCTGCCAAAGAAGAATCGGCGAAAATGTTCACGGAGGCATTTTCCCATGCCACCGATGCGAATGATGGCAAGGTAGCATTGGAGTATGCCCTCAAGGCTGGTGCCAACCCCAATGATCTTTTGAAATTAGCCCTTGACGGCAATACGGATCTGAAAGAAGGTGAAAGTCCTAAGGGGATGTCTCTTGACCTGTTGGCCAGAAACGTTGTTGTTCTCTATGGCAAGCAAGTTTCCGAGATTGCCGCCGACAAAGACAATCCTACCGAAGCGGAGAAAGCAAGAGCCCTCGAAATTATGCGTCCTCAGCTAGAGCGCATGGTTACCCTATCGGATACCGTCGACCCACCGCAAGGTGACGCTAGATTTGCTAGCCGCATGCAGGTCGGAGCTATCTTACAAGAGAACAAAGATCCTAAAGCGAAAGACTATTTGAGCGAAGCGTACGCTCTTGCCACCAGGGGTGACATGGCCGAAGCCGCTTCAGAACTTGCCATCATGGCCGGTGCCAAACCAAGTGATCTGATTCGCGGTCTTTACGATCAGTACGACAAATATGAAGCTGCCAGAGCCGAGAGCCCGGAGAAGACAAATCCTATATCGGCGGAGGCTCTTCAAGTTGAAACTCGCCGTATGATCAATAAGCAGGTCGAATCTTATAAAGGTCTGATTGATGATAAGCCGGCATCACCTGCCGAGATAAATGCGAAAGTATTGCAGGACTTCGCCCCCCAGATTGAGAAACTGGATGGCATTCTTGACAAAGAAGTGGAAGCTGCAAGCCAGAGACACGCAGGCTGGGAGAAATCACTGGAGGACAAGTTCCCTCAGGATGAAGCAGCAAAAGCAGCAGCCAAAGAGTTGCATGCCAAGCTCTTCGGCGGAGATAACAGAAGAGAGAATTTTGAACAGATTGTCTTCCTGATGACCGGTGGAGACCCCGCCAGGGTCAACCAGGACCTGCTCAATAACTTTGTCGAGTGGAAGAAGCATATCTCTCCCAACGGTGATGATGGTCCGGTCAAAGACATGCTCACCATTGAAGCGGATAGAGATAAGGAGAACTTCCTGCTCGAACAAGCCATCGGTAACCGGTTTGATTTTGATCGATTTAAAGCCGGTAAACTAGCCCTGGCCGGTGATAACGAGAAGGCCAAGGAAGTATTTGAAGCTGCTGTTGAGGAAGTTCCGGAAGACTTACAGAAGAAGCTGATAGACGGCAATCCAGATGTGGCAAGTCTCAAGGAGATTCTAACCGGAGAAGTAGCGAGACCTGATTTTGCTGCAATGAGCACTGCGGAGCTGCAAGAGCATATAAATTCTCTTTCTAGATCAGCAGTCATTCGAGTTAAGCTCAAAGGTGTGGAAGAGTCCATCGAAGCGGAGAGCTATGATGTTCTCTTCGAGAAAACCATGCCCGGTACCAACCGCAAAATTAATCGCGGCGACATTGTGCCGGGTTCGGAAGAATCTGCCTGGGGCTCCTTCGATAAAACCAAGGCCCAGGAGAATCTGGCTGAGTACAAACTAGCCTATGAAGAACTTCTACGCAGAGCCGATAATCCGGAGACCACCGATGGCAGACCGATCACCCGCGAGGATGCTCGAGCCGACATCGAGAAGATGAACAAGTCTCTTGCCGACGGCAAAAACTACTTTAAAGAAGGCGATCCTCCATTAACCAACGAAGAGCGTTTGTTCTTGGACTACTCCATCAACAAAGGTTTGAAGTTGATGACCGATCCGGTTACCTTGAGGATGGAGTACGCAATGCATATGGAGACTCTCGGGCAGAGAGCTTCCGCCGGTATTGCTTATATGGAAGCCCAGGGAATGCTAGAGCATATCCCCACCGACTTAATTGAAAAACAGATAGAGCATCTGGCTCTGGAGAAAAGACGATTTGCCGGTATGATTCCGCCGCCGGAACTGCAAATTGGAGATCAAAAAGTTCCTGCAGATACTTTGCTCGGTCTACTGAAACTTCAGGTTGAAGGTAAGGAAAACTACCGCGACATCGTTCTCGATAGAGACAAAGGATTGAATGGAGATTCAATCTTTATCGACCCGACTAGAATTGGTGTGCGCGATCTCTCTGTTCTTTACGGATTGGATGACATCAAATCCGCCATGGCTAAACGTGCCGCTTTCTTCTACCTGGCGCCCAAGTTCGTTCAGAAAGAGGAGCTGGGCAAACCCCAGTGGGTGTGGCAGTCTGCTGATTATCCGCAAGATGGCTCCAAACCTCAGGTTATGGAGAAAGCAGCCCTCATAGATTATGTGGCAAAGCGGGAAGGTATTTCGCCGGAAGAGGCCGCCAACAAAATCAGTCCATATGGAGACTGGACCTTCGGAAATACTGATGCTTTCAAACCGGACAAGTCCATGGACTTCCTGGCCCAGGCCATCAGCGACCACGAAAATATCAGTATCGAAGAGGCCCGCACCAGGGTACAGGCCCATACGGCTGACGCGGTCAAAATGTTGGTGGGAGCGCAAAAGCTCGAAACAGAGTCGATTCGCCAGACCATCAAAGACTATGAATTCGCCACCTTGTATACCCATGCTCTAGAAAATATCGAACCTTCATTGAGAGAAGGAATAGAGCGAGAAGCCGGTTCCAATTTCTGGGCTAACGCGGCTACGACCACCGCCTTCATGGCATCCATGGCCGGTATGACCTGGCTTATCTCTCGTGGTCGCGTCAAGCCTAATGTGGGCCGTCCCATGGTGGGTAGCACCCTGGCTAAGGCCGGTGGAGCATTAGCGGTCTCCACAGTGGTGGCTGCTGGCACCAGGCATGGTGTGAGATATCTTCAAACAGGAGAGCACGAATCAGCTTCCGATACCTTCTGGAATACCATGGGTTCTGTCGGTGTCGGTCTGCTCGCCAATAAGATGATCACGGCAAAAGCTCCGGGTGAGAGCATGCGTTTGATACCATCCAGTGTGGAAAGAAGACTGGTGGTAGGCGCAATCAAAGGATCTCCGGAAGCTATTCAGCCGTACATGCGAAGCACGTTCCGTTTCCTTGCCAGCGTCGGCAAACCGATGAGCGTCAATCAATCCGCCGAATGGCTGGAGAAGCGCATCGGGCAAAATGGTGAGACAGGAACAGTCGGTCATCTCATGTCTCTCATGGATGAAGCCGGACATACTCTGAGAACATCTCAATTTGCCCATGCCCTCGAAGTTACCGATAAGACCGGAAGAGCGATACTTAAAGATGCCAACCTTGCGGATTACGGTAAGCGCGCATTCTTAAATGAAGCTGCCGCCGGTGGTAATACCATCAAGTCTATCTCAGACTTGCGTGGCTACTTCACCTCAAAAGGTATGAAGGCAGAGTTAAGCGCTCTCGATGATGCTATCAAAGTAGCCAAACTATCTGCTGATGACCTGGCCAAGCCGATAACCAGTACCTTCGGTAAGCGAGTGCTGCAAGAGACCAATCTCTATGGTGCTAACTTGAGAGACGTGGCCAAAGAGATTCATAGTCGTCTTGTCAAAGGCCAGACAACGGACATGACTCGCCTGGTTGACGAGATGAAGCCGCTATTAGAGGCTGAGCGTTCGGTGGTGAACGCCCAGAAAGCAGCAGATCTCTTCGACGATGCATTAAATGCCACCAAGACCGGTAACGCTCCGGTAAGTCTTGAAACTCTTCAAGGTTACCTGAACACCCTGGGAGCCGAAGGCAGAGCGGTGGCCTCACAGATGACCAGGATGGCTGATGATATGGGTATTCAGATGACCCATGGTATCAAGACCGCCGAAGGCATAGCCATGATCAAAGAGCTTGGTCTGCATGGCTCCGATATGGCTAGACTGATATCCCAACATCAAGGCCAGGCTCTGGATGATCTTGCCCGTAGTTTCGCCAGCAGTGCCGGTAAATCTGTCGACGACATGTCGATCTTAGATCTGCAGAGACACCTTGCCGGCAATGGCAAAATGAGCGTGGTCACTCAGTTGGAGACCGCAGCCAAGTCTCTCAAAATAGACACTGCAGTCAAATTGTCCAGTCAGGAAGCAAGACAAATTATTCAAGCTTCCGGTCTATCTCGTACTCCTGGAATCTTAACCAGTGTCGATGACGCCGTTGTTGAATTCGGCAAAACACTCGGTCCTGAAGCAACCGCCGCCGACTTGAAAGCGGCATTGATGGCCCAGGGCCATAAGACAGCCACAGACCTGGCCAAAAGTATTCCAAAATCTTTCGACGATGTGGCCATCGACAGTATCAAACTGACAAGTCCCGAAGGAAAAGCCCTGATTTCAAGGCTCAATCTAAACTATCATCCTGGTATTTTAGCTGCGGACAGTCAGGTCAGATATGCCGCTGCCGAACTTACCGATGATTTCGCCAAGGCTTTTGCCGATGATGCAGCCGAGTACACTTTGAATGATTTCAAAGCATATTACGCACGTAACTTCGGAAGTAAATTCGATGATGCCTTCCCGAACTTGAAAGATGTTCCGGGCAAGACCCTTCTGTCCGAAGTGGCTAAAACCCATGGAAGAGCCTTTGATGGCCAGGGTCTGATGCAAGTGCTCTCCCGAATGGATGATGAAGCGATAAAAGCGATCAGCGGATCCGAAGAGAGGCTGGTTAGAAGGACTACCTCGGTACTCAGCTCCGGTGGTAAGACCGCCTGGGGCAGTGCCTATCAGGCTGTTCGCCACCCGATCCAGACGGCGGCAACTGTTACGGAAGCTGTGGTGGACGCCGGTAGAACCGTGGTGAACAAAGAAGCCCGTACCCAGGCTCTTGAAGCTCTTACTTCGAAAGTCCCCACCCGTAGCGCTGTCTGGCAGGGAACCAAGTCGACCACCTGGAACACTCTGGTAGGCACTAAGGATGCGGCAGTGAGCGGAGGTAGGTTCTTTACCGACCGGTTGACCATCAGGGGGCAGAATCCTGAGATGACGGCTCTGCAGATGTATAGACAGGGCGATGCCAACGCCATCTATACTTACCTGGCTGCTAAAGGCTTCTATCAAGCCACAGCCGGAGCCCATCAGCTAAGAGAGCAGACCAATCCGGAGACCGGCGAAGCCTATTCAGCGATGGAATCTCTGTTTGCCGCTCTTGATCCGGGCATTATCGGAGAATCCTTCGATAAGCAGGGTTGGAGCGCCCTCGGGGATGCCAACTTCTATCAAGAGACAGGCTGGAATACCCTTGGAAGTGCCTTCGAAGTAGCCTTCATGGTTCAGCTGATGAAGACAGGTAATTTGGGTAAACCGAGTTTCGGACCCCACGGCCTGCCGAAGCCCACCGGCTACAATCCTCTAACCTATCTAAACCGAACCCGCCAGGCTTCCGGTCTTGCCCTCGATGGCTCGATCACAAGAACCTGGGGACGCATGAAAGAGCTATCCCTGGAAAGCTCGGTTAAAGGTCAGATCGCAAGATCAATCGGTACCGGTGGCGCCATGCTTGGCGGAAATCAGGTCTTCGACGGTGGTGTTGCCGCCATCAGAAATCTCTGGAACCGTCACGAGTTCAAGACCGATATGAGAGTCGGACCCTGGTCCAGCGAAAAGCTGAACTACATGAACACCGAAATATCCAATGACGACTTCAAGGCTCCCAGTAACTGGGAAGAGCTATTTAAGAGTACCTATGAATCAGTAACGGGCTCAGGTGATGGGGAGCCGGCTAAAACTAAGCCGGAGCCTGCGGATCAGCCTGATGCCTCCGGTACTGTCATCAAGTCGGATTCTGCTCCGGACATTTCAACCGAGCAACAGCAAGGACCAGCTCCGGACGATGAAGCAAAATTGAAAGAAGGCGATGCTGAGGAAGAGGAAGCCAAGAGGCGAGCGGTTCCTCCTACCGATAAGAAGGAAGATGACGCTCAGCCCGGCTCTTTCAGGGTTGAGGAGCCTGGAAGATAGCCTCTGTCTTAAATTCGGGAGAATAATTGTCCAAAAATGGGAACATATTGTATAGAACCAGGCAATAAGTTATTTTCCCCGGGTTTATCAGAGGTATGGCTTCAATGGCTGGAGAAGGAATCCAAGAAAAATCAGAGATCAAGGCTGCTCCTGAATCGGCTCCTATAAAGGACACTGCCGGTGAAGTTAAGGATAGCGCCCTGGATCGCGGAACTGACGCCGGGGCTGACAGCGATCTATCCGGTCATGTTCTCGATGTGAGAATTGCAGACAGCGCCAAAGGTGCCACCGAACACGAAACCGAGAATACTGCTGAGAAGCACCTGGAGCCCGTCGATATTGTCGGCGCCGACCAGGATCAGGGTGAAGAAGACAAGCTTGATATCGCCACTCTTCTTAAGACAGATTTCCTCGGTGGAAACTCAAAGCGTTATGAATTTCTCAATCAGAACGCCTCGGAAAAAGATATAGAAGACGGTATTCATAAAAAGCTAGAGGCCAACGATCCCGACTGGCATGAAGGTGCGGTAAAAGCTAAGGATGCCGGCGGTCAGAAGTTCAAAGATGGTGATCTGGTCACTTTTGAAAAAGATGGTCAGGTACAGCTTGCCGTTGTTCGTGAAGTCGCTGGAGAGGTGGGTTTCCTGGTTCACAGCAACCGTAGCGGTGTGGGTGAGCCCATAGAGCGTTTCAAGAAGCTCTCCGATGCCTTTCCCGGATTGACCGATGATTCAACTATAAAGATCTACAGCGATAGACCGGTGGACGGAGCCGGCGTCGCTCAAGCAGTGGAACGAACAGAGGGCGCTCCGGAAAGAGAGATTGCTTCTGGCGGAGAGACGGAGGCGATTCTTCCTGATGTCCGTAACCTGCTTGCTGAAAGATCAGAGCTACTTAGCTCCGACAAAAGGCCTGAAGATGTTATCGAAGTCAAAAAAGGTGAAGAGACAGTCAACATGACCGTGGCTGACCGCCTCAAGGAGATAGAGACTGGTCTTCTAGGGGAGCAAAAGACTTCTGAAGCTTCCGAAGTTATTCCGATAGTGCGTCTGGATGCTCTTGATCGGGTGGACCCTGTCTATGATGCGATTAAGGAAGGCTCAGACAAACTTAGAGTTCATGATGTGGTGATCAAGGCTTCAGTACTTGAATTAACCGACATGCAGCAGCGCGGTCTCAAACCGGAAGACAAAGTCACAGTCGTGAAGATGGTCGATGGTCGCCCCCAGGAGCAAGAGGTGACCGTGGAAGAGCGGGTCCGCGAGCTCAAAACCAATATTAAGGACGAGTTGGCGCGATATCAAGAAACCGCAGAGAAGGTAAGTCCTTCTCCTGTAAATCCCGAAGTGACCAGAGAGATTGATATCAAATTGGCTGAGACCGTTGCCCAGCGTACTGAACTGGCAAGAAAACTAGGTATCTTTGATCAAAGTCAACTTACCGTGGAAGGAGTTGATGCCATGACTCCCAAAAACGAAGAGGAGAGAGCAGATCTTGCTCGCCTGAGAGAGACCATCATCAAGGCTGATCGTATCCAGGATGTAAGGCATGGTCTTGCCTTCACCAAGCTAAGATCAGCAGAGATGAAAGCTCTTGGTTATGCCAATCCGGAACTTGGGCTGAATCAGACCGGCACCGCCGCTGACAGCAACGACGCCTTCGTAGATCTTGCCCATGCCCGGCAGGTAGATCGTGAGTTGAGAGCTTCCCAATCCGCCTATGATGTGGAGATCATCGTATCCAGTAAGGTTGCTCCTCTTCTGATGAACACCGATCAAGCGCTTGGAAGCTGAGCGCAAGGCTAACGAGACCGGCATGTCCATCGATGACACCATAAAGCATGCCATGGAGCAAGAGTCAAAAGCAAAAGAAGTTGAAGCGTTAATGGTCCTTGGTAAAAAGGATTCAACCAACGAAGAGAAGACCGAAGCTATCGATATTCTGCTTGAGCTTCGTAGAGCCAGCAAAGCTTCCGGCGATCTTGATATCAAGACGGAAGAAGAAGCATTACGTATGGCTGCCGAGAAGGCTAAAGAGCTTGATATCGGATTCCTCAATTCGGAAGCGATGAAAGATTATTATAGAATGCGTGGTATCGATGGTAGTGTTGTAGATCCTAACGATGCCGGTCGCACTGTGCCGTCTTTTGCCGAGCGCTTCCAGGCAATAGCTAACGTTGGCGCCCGCGCCAAGCTGGAATACGCGATAATGCTCCGTGAGAGAGGACAGAGTACCTATACTGGTCTCACCGAATTAGGTACCAGGTATCAGGGCAAAGATCTTGCCCAGGCGATCGATTCTGCCAAGACTTCCGGACGTACAAATGACCAGCAAGTGCTTGAGAAAATTGCCAGAGAAAATTTCGGAGATGATCCGAACAAGTACAAAGGTGTTAGGCTCGATAACCTGCTGGAGAAGTCCAGGGACTCTATAGATGATGCGTCCATGCTCTTCCTGGAAGTGAAGAACGACGCACCACATATGATTTACAAACAGACTGAGAGTGGATTCGACTATCAGAACGACACTTTGAAAGCGCTCGATTACCATTCTACAATGGGAATAAGCTCGGTGGACCCCTCTGAATGGGTAGCAGCCAAGCAGCGTTTCGATCAAGTTGCCCAGGGCAAATCTGCCGTGGATGAAAACGGTAAACCGATAGATGCCAGGGCAGAACTTGAGAAGATGTATCGAGTCACCAGAATGGTGGAGCTTGATGTGGAGCGCCAGAACAAGAAACTGCAAGAGAAAATCGAAGAGCTGAAGCAGACCAAAGAGGGACTGCCGGAAAAAGAGTTTGCCACCGAGGAAGCGAGGCAGCTGGAGCAACAGCGTATCGAACGGGAGATTAAGCTCCTGGAAGGCACCATCGAACA
>JAUIJG010000014.1 GCA_030431355.1 bacterium | reverse complement strand
ATAGTATGGGTATCTGAAATACCCCCGGGAGATTCGCTTCTCATCTATTAATGCGTAGACACTCAGGGACTCCTCATACTTTCCCTGGTATTGCTGGCAGTATGAGATGTAATAGTTAAGGAGCATCAGATAAGGTTCTTTCTTGACAGGAAGAACGGTCAAAAGCTGTTTGAGCTTGCGGATAGATAGTTCCAGACCGAGGTAGTCCGGTCGGTGGTATTGTTTCAATAGGCTGATGGTGGCCAGCGATTGAATATGGGCGCCAACAGAATACCAGAGCAGGAATAACAGGAGAGAGAGCATGCCGACTCCCACCAGGTGATATCCGGAGACCCAGAGGAATGCCACTGTTCCCAGGACGAAGAAGGTGACAAAAGTACTCCAGGCCAACTGGGTCTGGTGCAGAGCGATCAGCTTATTGTTCCCTTTACCTGCCAGTTGAGGCAAGGACTTAGAATTCTCCATAGCACTCCCGAAACCGCTTCATCAAAAACAATAGCCTATCTCCTGGCTAGAACATGCTTCAGTGCTTCATCCACATTGCAGGAAGAGAACTTAAAACCAGAGCCATTCAGCACCGATGGCTCGACCCGGGTGGAGGAGAGTAGCAATTCCTCAGCCATTTCTCCAAACACCATTTTAGCCGCGAAACCAGGCATGGGAAAGAAAGCCGGTCTACCAAGCGCGCTACCCAGCGCCCTGGTAAATTCCGCATTAGTAACCGGCTCCGGAGCCACCAAATTGACCGGTCCTGATATGGCATCATTCTCGATGGCATAGACAATGGCCCCGGCAACATCCTTTAAGGTGATCCAACTCATGTATTGCTTGCCGCTATCTATCGGCCCACCAAGTCCAAGCTTGAAAGGAGGAAGCATCTTAGAAAGAGCACCGCCTTTAGTGCTGAGCACGACACCTATTCGTGCGTTGACGACCCTGATGGAATCTTCCTTCAGACCATCACAAGCTTTTTCCCAATCATCACAGAGTTCCGCCAGGAAGCCATCCCCTCTATCGCTGGTCTCATCGAGCACCTCATCTCCTCTATCTCCGTAGAATCCCACCGCGGAAGCGGAAACGAAAACCCGAGGCTTGACTTCAAGCCCTTTTATAGTACGGACAAGAAGACTTGTTCCTTTGATTCTGCTCTCTCGGATTTTCTCCTTCATCTCCTCAGTCCATCTACCCGAAGCGATGTTCTCTCCGGCAAGGTGAACAACCGCATCAATAGCCAGACTGTTTAACTTTTCCGAATCCAACTCGCCCATCTCCGGGTTCCAGCGGATAAAATTCTGCCGAGCGGAACTTCTGGAAAGCCCAAAAACCTCATGTCCGGCTGCATTTAGCTTATTGCTCAGCTCGGTGCCGATCAATCCCCTGGCTCCACTTACAAGAACTTTCATCGACTCTCTCCTCTTCTGATCAACTCTGTTTCTGGTTCAGTTCGGATTCCAGACTTTGAGAAGATTCTGTTCTCAACTGATTGAATTTTTCACGAAGTTGGAGATTTATCTTCTCAAGCACTCCTTTCAATTCTACAATTCTGTCCTCGCTCTCCTCAATCGACCTTTGAAATCTCGTGCCTGATGCTCCGAGAGTTTTGACGTTCTGCCTGGCCCTCTCCTGGTCCTCTTCGCAAGACTTAATCTCTGCCGTGACAGCCGTCTGCCGTGCCGAAAGGTCCTCTATCTCCCCAAGAATGTCCGCCACTTTGTTCAGGAATTCCAGAAATTCTTTATTCACGAAATTCTGACTGAGAAGCCAGGAGAAATAATCATCCACTCTGCGCATAACGGTCAGATTGAGCTGTTGTTTAGCTTCTGATTCTGTCTTGACCGTAAGAGATGAACTTTTCTTGGGCGGAAGTTCTACACGGAAACGATAAAAACTTTTGGTCGTCTCCTCCGGCTTCTCCGTGGAAGAAGATAGCGACCAGCCCTGTCGCACGGGATGTTCCAGATAGACAATCTTCTTTTTGTCCGAGAGATTCTCCAATTCGTAGTCGGTCTTCGACTCTTTCTTGGAATAGATGTAGAGAATGCCGCCTGCTGCCTGGGCTTTAAAGAAGGGCTTATCCAGATACTTATTGCTGACCACTACCGAGACAGATTTATCGAGAGCATAGGGCAAAATCCTTTTGTCATCAGGTTTTATAACATCCAACAAACATTCACCGGCATAGGTCTCTTCTTCAAAAACCGTAACCGGTCCGGATTCCAGGGTCAAACCTGTGTTGTTGGTAAATTTAACAGCCGCGTAAGGAAACTCATTATTGCGTCTCTCCGAGAAGAGTGAGACCCTTTCGCCTTCGACATCGGTCTGTATGACTGGAATCAAGCTGGAACTGTCCCGAGGGACGGAGACAGGTTTCTCAATTTTGTATTCAAAAAGCTCGCCGCTCTCCCGGGCATCTATCTCCAGGTCGGCCGCACCGAGGTTACCCAGGGAAATTTTATCCCTAGCCGATGCCGGCATGGGCTCCGGCGAAGGTGCTGCACCCCAGGCTCCATCCCCTCCACTGGAGAGATCGGCTAGATAAGAAGCGCCTTCCATCATCGCCCCGGTGGAGCCGGGTACACTTCTCGCCCTCTCCGCCACAAACGGGTCCGATGCGCTTACCCCCTGGGCCTCCATCCTTCTGCGCTGTGGCTTGACCGGCTCATAGAGTGGTTGAATAAATGAAATCGGATGGGCCGAAACCAGGGTCATCTCCACATCGGTCCAGTCCTCATCTTGAACATTGTCGACAATCGCCACCCCCTGCAAAAGCAATCTCTCTTCCGTGGAAAAGACGAGGCGATAGCTGGACTTCCAGATCGGTGTTGGAATTGAATAGGCGATTTTTACCTGACCTCCAGAGGACTCCTCAAGGTTAACCAACAAACTCTTATGATCCTTCTTGCTTACCGATAGACTGATCAAATCCAGCTGTTGTCCGATTTCTCTAGAGAGTTTTTTGTCTTCCAGGGTAATGGAGTCAATTTCATTGATCTTAATCCGCTTGAGCTCTCCTCCCTCCACAAAGACAACAAGATAATTTTCCAGTTCAGTGGGCTCTCCGGTCGCTGTCTTTGCCCGGGTCTGATCAGTACCGATCACTCGCCCTTTGCACCTGTTCTCACCTGAGACCACGAAAACCTCGGTTCCCCGGAGCTGTCCGACCAGCTCCATGTAATTCTTTGTCTTTCTCAGATCTAATCCAAAATCAGCCAGCTTCTCACTGGTAGGTTTGCTTGAATCATAAGTGACGGCGAAAAGGCTACTGCCTTCGTGTAAAACCAGTATCGACTTGAGCATATCGTCGATCTCATCTAGAGAACAGGAGATCTCGACTTGCTTGCCACTTTCCACCTCGCCATATCTCTCGAAATAGCCCATTCCGTGTTTGTAGAGAGCTACTTTCTTGATTGGCAGGCTGGCGCTGGTTTGATTTTTCATGAATTTAACCTGTTATCTACTGGGCAGGACCGATAAATAGACTTATTCCCCGGGGGAGGAATAAATCAAATTGCCCCATTATCTCACGCAAAAATGTGTAGATCCCGCCCCTTACATGAATCAATTGCTTTCAGGGTAGGTAGAATTACATATGGGATTCTTTATACAGGTGTATCCGGGACAAACCATGACAAATTCAGACAAAGAGACCAGTTTTGCCGAAACAGCTATGCGCCTCTCCGGCAAAAGCGAGGAAGAGGCCAGAAGAACCGGGGCAGTAGACCGGGTCGACGACGAAGTGGAAGCCCTCTTCGCTCCACAGTACAAAACCACCAATAGCCCGGTCCACAAAGCGGTATGGGACGCAAGGATCCCAATAGACCTTTTTACTACCCCCAGGGAGAGCGCGGACATTCTCTCGAATCCTGCCATGCAAAAGTCCCTGGAAGTGATCCGGGATTATCGTCGCCGGAATGCTCAATATGACGAAAGAGGCAAGATTTCCAGCGCCCTCCTGGATGACCTGGCCAAAGCCGGCTACTGGGGTCTTTTGATAGATAAACAATACGGCGGTCAGGGTGTGAGCGTAAGAGAGTTCATGACCTTCCTGACCCGGGTAGCCACAATAGAGCCTACGGTGGCTGGTCTCGCTTCCGTGCATGGCTGTATCGGAGCCGTGGACCCTCTAAGAACATTCGGAAACGATGCCCAGAAAGAGAAATTCTTACCGAAACTTGCCTCAGGAGAGATGCTTTCCGCTTTTGCCCTGACCGAACCCGGCGCCGGATCCGATCTGACGGCCCTGAAGACGACGGCGGTTCTTGAAGGAGATCATTATGTGATCAACGGCGAGAAGCTTTTTATCACCAATGCCATTGAAGGTAGAACCGTAGGGGTGGTATGCCTGGTGAACGGAAAACCGGCCGCCTTGATTGCCGAGCTGCCCAAGCAGCAAAATGAAAATTTCCAGATTGTCGATTACAAATTGCATGCTCTCGCCCACGCATACAACAACGGTCTTAGATTCAAAGACTTCAAAGTCCCTAAAGAGAATCTACTTGTACCGAAAAAAGGTGACGGCTTGACTGTCGCCTACCACGGTTTGAATATGGGACGTCTGGCATTATGCGCCACCGCATCCGGAGTTATGCGAATGATGCTTGCCAACATGTTGCCCTGGGCTAGTTTCAGAGAGACTTACGGTAAAGCGATAGAGACTCGAGAGCTTGTCAAACGAAGAATCGCCAGGGCAGCAGCTCTGATAGCCGGTTCCGATGCGCTGGTTGCCTGGGGATCATGGCTGCTTGATCAAGGTTTCCGAGGAGAGTTAGAGTGCATCATCGCTAAAATCTTCGGCAGCGAAGCGGAGAAAGAGTGCGCCATCGAGCTATTTATGAAAACCCATGGCGGAAGATCATTTGTACAGGGTCATCTCTTTGGAGATAACGTCCACGATTTTCTCGCACCATGTATCTACGAAGGCGAAGGAGAGATGCTCGGCATGGCCTTCTTTAAGTCCCTGGCCAAAGAGCATGGCAGTACCTATTTTGAACCGGTGGGACTGGCTCTCCAAAAACACGGCATCAAAGCTTTCAACCCGATGAATCCAAGCCATGCCTGGGCTCTTAAGAGTGAGTTGAGCACTTATACCTGGTGGTATGTCAACAAACTCCTGGCCGGCAAGGACAAAAGAGAGATTTCGGGCATGGATGAAAAGTTGAATCAGCACTTGAATGATGCTCTGGAAGGTATGCATCAGCATCCTCTTGAATTGAGCGAAGCGATGGTAAAACATCAACTCAAGCTTCCCGACAGACAATGTCGAATCGCTGAGATGTCAGGCCGGGTGCAAGACACCATCATAATGATCGTAACCACACTCTGGGCCCACGAGAAAGATGATCAAGTCATGACCATGGCAGCCGATATTTTGTGCCAGGACCTTAAGAGAAAACTTGATGGCGAAAGAGTTTCGGACAGCTACTTCAGAGCTTGCAACAAACTTGCCGATCGCATTTTGGAAGGTGACTTCAAAGATCTTCAAGGCATAGAGAAAGCCGATATCATCTTCAGCTATGACAAATCGGAAGAGTCAAAAGACAAGTTAAAAGCAAAAGCTTGATAGCTTGATTTCCGGAAAGGAAACTAAAGTTCAAGCTCGACTAATATAGGGGTGTGATCAGAGGGTCTATCCTTCTTTCTTGGATCCACATCTATCCAGGATCGTTTGCAACTTGGTTTTAATCCTTCGCTGATCCAGATATGGTCTATTCGATAACCCATCTTTCTTCGAAAGGCCATTTGACGATAGTCCCACCAGGTAAAGTGGCCTGCTTCCTCTTCGTGCATTCGAAAGGCATCGACGAAACCCCAGTCTCTGATCTTCTGCAGAGCACCTCTTTCATCATCAGAGACAAGAATCTGACCTCTGGTCTTTTCAGGATCGTACACATCCCTGTCTTCCGGCGCGATATTAAAGTCGCCGCATAAAAGAACCTTCTGGTCTCTATCAAAACTATTCCTTATATAGTCATTTAACTTAGCCAACCATTCCATTTTGTATTCGAACTTCTCCGAACCTGGCTCAGAACCATTAGGAATATATGCATTAAGTACTGTGACAGTTTCTATCTCGGCTTTGACAAAACGTGTCTGCTCAGGCTTGGGGATGTCCGGATAGTTACTCAATGTTGATTGAATCGGAAACCGGGATATAATCGCCACCCCGTTGTAAGTCTTCTGTCCGAAGAAGAAACATTCATAGCCAAGCTGCTGAAACTCGTCTTTCGGAAACTTTGCATCAACGCACTTTGTCTCTTGTAAGCAGAGAACATCCGCTTTGCTCTCCTTCAACCAATCAATCACATGGGGTAGGCGCACCCCAATCGAATTCACATTCCAACTTGCAAGAATCATATATATAAGGAAGTCCTTCTACTAACACCATGAGCATCTTATCCTGAAGAGAGTTCATCGCCTTTAAAAAGTCAATTGAAGTCAACCTGTGTAAAGTGGCTAAAAAGCTTGTTTCAAACCTACTACAAGTGTGAGAAGCCGCCAGGCTCAGCCAACCAGCAATTATTTAGAACACATAAATATAGAGCGTCGACGTTCAGGCAAAGGAACCAGCAAGGGAAACAAGATTACTTAATTTCAGATTAATACCATAATTGGTATCACGAAAAACGAGAAAAATCCGCTTTTGATTGACCCATATTCTATTGGAGATTTTGTTAGAGGATTGCAACCATATCAGGAGCGTGTCAATGGGGATCTACTGGTAACACTTTTAGTCCAAAACCCTTATACATTGGGCAATACAAAGCATCTACGAAAGCAATTAATAAGACATCCATACGTACTATTTGAGTGCGTACTATGCACGCTTTTTACTATGCTGCTAGCACAAAAACCAACAAATTCAAGCCCCTGGATATGTCTTATGCTAATACAATCATCTATAGATTTGTCTTACTTAGAACCTCGATGCTGTCTACTTCTTACCAGTATTGGCTTTCGACAATTCAGAAAAAGCTTTTATGCAATTTCAACCATAATTGAGCATTTATGCCCCTTTCAGACCTTTACGATATCGTCGAAGGTGTGTAAAGTTTATACTCGTCGATGGTGGTTGAATGATCCCGCTGCCACCAAACCCACGGTAACAAATTCTATAAAAACCGTGTACGAATTTTTTGGACTACAGGAAACAGGAACAAGTAGTCCATTGTAAAACTATGCCGTTGTGAGGAAATAATAGATGCCCAAGAAAGTACTGATCGCGTTGCCACCAGCCATGCTAGAACAGGTCGATTACATTGCTAAATGCGAGCACAGAACAAGATCCGACCTGATAAGAGAAGCTCTTCGCCGCTACCTCGATAACTTCAGAAGAACTCAAGGTGCTCAACTCCAGGTCTCCACCATGGAAGTGCCTGAGAAGTCCGCTCCAGCTCTTACACCGACGATTTCTTCCTAATCGTCAACCCTTGTTAGTGTTGTTGACTGGAGTTATCTCAATTCTTCGATAGCCAACGAAGCAATTTACCTCCTGACTGAAAGCCATATCCAGTCGACAGCACAACAAAAACTGGTTCAGCAAAAAACTAGAGATCCGTTGTAATCTATTCAAGTAGTTACAACGGATTTTTCTATTTACTAGAGGCGAGAGGGAATGCAAGAGGCCACAAAAGAGGATTACTCCAGGGACAGCAGATATTTAGCCATAAAAGAAGCGAATCAAGCGACAGAGCTAATCACAGTCACTCTGCTCTCTTTGAAAGACAAACGGGTAACCCTGGAGGAGAAGATGATTAAGAGCCATCTCCACGAGCTTGCTGAGTTACTCTCGTCGATATCAGTCCAGATGCACAAACGCTTTAGAGTAGAAAGCTATGACATCGATAAGGATACAATCTCTAACTTACGAGTACTCACAGGAGAGATCCTGGCCAACGTTGCTTCGCTGAAAAAAATCACCGACTACAACCTGAACTTTCTAGAACAGTATTTCGAGCACGACTACTACGCCACCCTTGTTCAAGAATATAGATTCAAGGAGAGGCTATTAGAGACTATTTCGTCTCTAAATCATACTAAAGACAACTAACTATACAGACCGATCTTTCTTAGCGCTTTTTCCGCTTTTCTTCTCACTAAAGCGTCGCCTTCTTGCGCCACCTTATTTAGAGCTTCCACAACCTCACCATCTTTCAATTTCAAGCGCTTGCCCATTTTGCCAAGAGCCCTGGCTGCCACTTGCTGAACGGCGATTTCTTCATCAAAGAGTCTCTTGGATATTTGCTCCGCCATCTCCATGGTGGGGCTATGCAATCTCTCCAGAGCCATAATAGACTCCATTCTCAACCACTTATCTTCGTCATCGACCATAGCCAGAACCGGTCTTGTGTATGGCTTTAGATATTGGGGTCGCTCCTGGAACCAGCGCAATGCCACAAGCTTGACATAAACAGAGGGATGGCCCAGAGCTTGACCGAACACTTTTGTCGGACCCTTGAGCAACTCCTGGCTCAAACCTATCTTGTAGGACCGAGGTTCAAATCCCGGATAATCATTCTGGACGATCATGTCATCCACAAATTCAGCTAAGGCTTCTAGGGTCATTGTCCTGCATTTACTCTCTTTGAAAATCACGAAGGACAATATAGCCGATTATCGCCCCTGTTGGTTCAGCTTTTTTAGAATATCGTATGGATTGAAACCAGGAGGCAATCCTTGTTGCCCCTGACCTCCCGGCACAGCAAGCGGACTACTGGAGCTGCCACTGCCACCATTGGTCGGCATTCCGAACATATTCCCAAGTCCCTGGAGATTCATCATGCCACCCATCATCTTGTTAAGCCCCGCCATGGGATCGGTCTGCATCATCCGTCCCCTGTCAACGGTTCCATACATTATTAGTTTGTCCAGGTACTTGCCTTTGCTGGTGTAATTGACAGAAGCGGCAAGGACATAGAGTTGCCGGGAGTTGAGCTTCTTAAATCGCAAAACCGATTCGGCATAACCTGTGTTGGTCCGATTTGAACCTTTCACCTTCGAGACATTTTTCGTAATAATCTGTTGCTCGATTACGTTGGGTGCTAATTGTCTGATTACGTTTTTAACAAGGGTCTGCCTGGATTGATTTCCTGATATTCCGGTGGTCATCACACCGTCTGTCTGAAAATTGCCGAAATTGATTTTGACGACCGGAGCCTCCATGTTGCCCATCACCTGTTGAAAAGATTTGTCGAAAGGAACCATCTGGGACTGCATGTTGCCTGAGTTTGCCATCATTTGCTTATAAGAATAGGTATCCTTCATCGGAACCGAGACAAGCACGTCGGCTGGCTTCAGGGCTGTTTGCCCCCTTGTATCGCGATAGAAATTGAAATTGACACTTCCTTTTCTGCCTCTCTTGAGAATTTTGACCGATTGCACCGCCTCGGCCCTGTCTCTTTGCAGATAAAGTGGGCTGTAGTGATAATTCCAGACCTGCATCGTGCCACCCCACTGACCCTGAAAGTCCGTGGGGAAATTGCGGGTGATCGTGCCGGAATATTTGCTCTCTTCCGCCTTAGCTTGCAGCTTCTCACCTCTGGGATCCAACTTAGCAGTCATCGCTTTCAATACGGGCATTTTCACGTCGCCGGAAGCGGAAATCTGTTCAATCCTACCGAACAGCTTCATGGAAGAGCCCTTCTTAGCTGCTGTCTTTTCGGCCCCTTCTTCCTTAGGAGCAGCTGTCTTGACCTCTTCGGGTTTCTTCTGCGCCTCAGCCTGTTTAGCTTGTTGTTTGGCCAACTCCTCCAATTTCTTTTCCATACCAAGACTGGGGCTTGCAGAAGGAGACTTCATTTCTTCAAGATCCTGATTGGTGATTATTTCCGTTTTCGGAGTCGCGGTTTCAGATTCGCTTTTGGCGGGATCGGCAAGACTTGCGGCAGGGGTTTGATTCGGCTTATTTTCAGTGCTTTCAGGGACAGACTCTGTGCCCGCTTCTACCTGCGCTATAGCAGTCACAGGACTCAAAGCTATCAAACAGGACAACAATAAGGGAAAGACTGGATGCCTGGTATGCTTACGCACCATATTCAGTGACCTCTGCGTTTGACTTGTGGAGCCTCACTACTACTTACCCTATAAGCTATACAGATAAAACTGAGCCCATAGACCAGATTATCTTATTCAGGATGATTTAGCCATATCCATATTTAGGTACAATAATCCGGATGACTAATAGAACAAATACTATAGTAATTATGGGGGTGTCCGGCTCCGGAAAGACCTCCGTGGGAAAGGCTCTGTCCGATAAGCTGGGCTGGCAATTCAAAGACGCCGACGACTATCATCCTATGGTTAATAAAGAGAAGATGCGGCAGGGCTTCCCTCTCAACGACCAGGACAGAGAGCCCTGGCTTCAGATTCTAAGAGACAATATTTTGTCCTGGAGCCAAAATAAAACCCCGACGATACTGGCTTGCTCGGCGCTGAAACAGAGTTACAGGGAGACCCTGATAGAGAAGTCCCCGGCAACTTTTGTCTACCTTAAAACTGAACGGGATGTCTTACAAAAACGCCTGGAGAGCCGTTCCCATGAGTATATGAATCCGGCCCTTCTGGACAGCCAGCTCAATACAATGGAAGAGCCGGATGGGGCGCTGGTTATCGACGGAAATCTTCCAATCGATGAGATTTTAGTCTCGATTGTTCATACTCTCAGTCTGCTTTAACTGACTGCCACCGCTTTCAAAACCTCTTCTATTTTTGCATTGACCTCGTCTGAAAGGTCAACACCGGCAGCTTTTATGTTGTCGTCGATCTGCTCGAGTTTGGTAGCTCCGCAGATCACACTTGAAATTCCAGGAAGTCGCAAGCACCAGGCAAGAGCCAGTTGTGCCATTGAGATGTTCAACTCTTTAGCGATCTCACCTAACTCTTCTACTTTCACCAAGATCTCGTCTGAAGTAAGGTTTTTACCTTTTATGAACATATTGACGCGGTCGTCCTCTGCCCGGCTGCCTTTCGGAAAAGGTTTGCCCGGCTTATACTTACCGGTGAGAATTCCTTGAGCCAGGGGGGAGAATACCACCTGCCCCAGTCCGTGTTTCTCACTGGTTGGTATCACTTCTGACTCTATGGTTCTATCCAACATGTTGTAACAAGGCTGATTGGAGACCGGTGGCATCGCGTTCAATTCTTTTGAAATCTTCACCGCTTCTTCAATTTGCTCAGCGCTCCACTCACTGACTCCCCAGTAGAGTATCTTGCCCTGGTCACTAAGATCAGCCATTGTCTTAACGACTTCAAAAAGCGGAACATCAGGGTCGTATCTATGACACTGATAAAGGTCTATATAGTCTGTTTTCAATCGCTTCAAACTCAGATGACACTGATCAAAAATGTGTTTGCGACTTAAACCTCTGTCGTTAGGTCCTTCCCCCATGGGGAAAAACACTTTGGTGGCAAGAAAGATTGATTCTCTTCGTAAGCTTGATAGCGCCTCGCCCACTACCTCTTCGGACTTGCCAATCGCGTATACGTTAGCCGTGTCGATAAAGTTGATACCAAGATCGACAGCATGATGAATCTGTGCAATAGCCGCACTGTTATCGACTGTATTACCGTAGGTCAGCCAGCTGCCCAGGGCGACTTCTGAGACTTTTGCTCCCCATTTTCCTAAATTTCGGTAATTCATATATAAGTTGCTCCGCTTTTGCTACTAATCCTAAATCTCGTACTTCTCTTCTCCGCGCTTCGCAATATAAGTTGCTCCGCTTTTGCTACTAATCCTAAATCTCGTACTTCTCTTCTCTGCGCTTCGCAAAATAACAAATATATTTAAAATAGGGATGAACAAACCTATTCTAAAACCGGCACTTTCTCTTGCTCCAGAGGCAAAAAGAGGATGACGATAATACCAGGTACCGAGACTAAAAAGCTAACCAGAAAAAACAGTTCGTAACCAAGAGACTCTTGAATAAACCCGCTCACCGCCCCGGGTATCAATAGTCCCATCGCCATGAGCGCCGTGGCGATAGCGTAATGGGCTGCTTTGTAACTCTGCTTGACTGTGGAGAGCAAAAACACAGTGTAAGCTGCCACACCTAGTCCATAGGAAAACTGTTCGACAGAGTTAACCAGGGTGGCAAGGACTATCTCGCTGTCTAGAAATCTCAAGTGCACGGAATCGGAGACAGGAACAAAAGCATTGTAGACAGATCTCAAATCAACTCCCAAATTGAAACTGTTTCCACCCGGTGAAACATGGGCTAACCACCAATATAGAAGTATTGCGCCGTTCTGAATAATGGCTGTCGGCATGAGAGTCTTCTTCAGTCCATATTTACTGACCAACCAGCCACCAAAGATACCACCAGCCAGAAGAAACAACATGCCGACGGTTCCATAGATGATACCAACTTCCTGGGTTTTAAGCGCCAGACCTCCCTTACTCAATTCGTCAAGCAAGAATGGCTGAGCCATCTTTAACATAAGGGCATCACCCAGCCTGAAGATCAGAATATAAGTAACTATCGCAACTATTCGGGGCTGGTCGAGGAAATCAAGAAAGATTGTCAGAAACTCTTTTGGTCCCAACCTGCCTACCTTCTTCTGGCTCTCCTCAATATTCGCAGACTCTTCAGCCATGCTCGCCTCCGGCTCCGGCAGCGCCTTCATATGAAACAGCGAGCAAACAAGCAATAAAACCGAGCAGGTAAGAAATGAAACAAACCAACCGCCCTTCACCCCTAAATTGCTGGATTCGGCCACCGTTCCTGCAAGAAAGACGAGGAACCCGGAGCCGAGAAGCCAGGCTACTTTATACGCAGCATTACGAATGCCTACGTAATATGCTTGCTGCCCCTTATCCAGAACATCCATATAATAGCCATCGATGGCAATATCATGGGTGGCGGATGCAACTGCCACCACTAGAAATATCACCAGGGTTACATATATAGGGTCGGGAAGAAAGCAACTCAGTCCGACTAAAAGGACAATAAAGGCTAATACTGCCTGCGCCACTACAATCCAGCGCTTCTTGGTTCCGTAGACATCGACCAGGGGAGACCATAAGAACTTTAGCGTCCAGGGTAGAGCGAGAAGACTGGTTGACCATCCTATAAAAGCATTCTGAGCACCGAGGTTTTTGTAAAAAACCACTGACATCATATTGACTATCGTATAAGGAAGTCCTTCGGCAAAGTACAGAGTAGGAATAAATATCGAGGGTTTGACTCTCAACTAATTATTCCTCACATTCTTGCCGGTGCTTCCTGGACGAATACATAATAATCTAAACTTAGCTCCAGGATTTTTAAATAAATTGATCAAGAGAGTTTCTGAAAGCGTATGAAAAGTTATATTCCAGCCGTATTCCTGGCCCTGTTTGTCATTTCTTCGGCTTGCCCCGTTGGAGCGATGGAGGCGGAGAATGAGCTGGGTATCTCCAAAGCTTATGCACTGGATATAGCGTCAAAATTGGACAAGCTTGTAAAAGAAAACTTTTTCGACAGGTCCATCGTCAAAGATTCTTGGAAAAGATCCTACAAAGAGAACCACGAGCGTATAGAAAAATGCCGAAGTCTGATAGAGCTTTCAGGGGTTCTAAATTCATGTCTAAAGGAACTAAAAACAAGTCATTGTAGATTCCTCACCATAAATGACGAAACCTATCATTTCTTACATTCTTTATTCGGTTCGTTTCGAGCTGATTACGAGAAGAGAAAAGACCTGACCCGAATCTACACCGGGTTTGTCACCGGTGGAGACGGATTATCCGCAAATCAAGTAAGGTATGTCCTGGATGGGAGCCCGGCGAAAAAGGCTGGTATCAGCTACGGTGATCGCATTTTGAAGGTGGATGGGGCTCCCTATCTTGGCTATTCCAACTTCCTGCAAAAAGGAGCAGATTCCAAATTCACGGTTGAGTTCGAGCATATAGCCCAGGAACGAAAAGATCATAGAAGTATTGTTTTTGTGCCGAAGCGTTTACCTATCTATTCCGGATACGCAGAAGCAACAGAATCTAGCGCCCGGGTATTAAAAAGAAAGGGCAAAAACATTGGCTACATTCACTTATGGTCCGGCGGAGGACTTTGCCATGAAGCGCTGGAAGAGGCACTCACGAGTAAATTAGCGGAAACTGATGCCCTGATTCTCGATCTTAGAGACGGTTACGGAGGCAACAGTCTGGACGATCTGGATCGTTTTTATAGAAATCCGCAAGCATATCCGGACTTTGTATCAAAAGGAAGAGACGGAAAAGAACAAAGATTTCGTTATTACTATGATAAACCCATGGTGGCACTAATAAATGGTGGCGCAAGAAGTGGTAAAGAGTTGCTCGCATACAGCCTTAAGAAGACAGGCAGAGCTTATCTAATAGGGCAAAGAACCAGCGGCGCGGTTGTGGCAGGGCGACTCTTCAGGATTGACCACAAAACATCTCTCTATCTGGCTATTCAAAATGTTTCTATAGGTGGTAAAAGACTGGAAGGGCAAGGAGTGGAGCCTGATCTTAAACTTGATTTAGATACCGCCGGTCTTCGCCAGGGCAAAGACAACCAGCTCGAAGCAGCTCTGGAAAGACTGGCCGGCGAATCCAGTTAGAAAAATTAGACTAAAATACTTCAGGTATCATATTTCAAAATTATTCTGAAACCAGCCCCACAGACAGAGCGATGATTCCGGACAAAGAAGATATAACGATAAAAAATTTCCGCCAGGTCAATGACTGGTTCTACAGAGGCGGCCAGCCTAATGACGATGAATTCGAACAACTCAAAGCATTAGGAATTAAGACGATAATCTGCTTAAGATGGAGCAAAGAAGTAATCCGAAACGAAATAGCCATAGCCAGAGACCTTGACCTGACTGTGGAATCTATCCCCCTCAATTACTGGAGACTTCCGAATAAAGATGAGATAGAACGCTACTTCAACATCATTCAAGAACAGAACAATCGACCTGTCTTTCTCCATTGCAAACATGGTTCGGACAGAACCGGCATGCTTGCCTCTTTCTACCGTATTCGCCATGATGGTTGGTCGGCGGACAGAGCCTATGAAGAGATGAAAAATTCTGGTTTTCACAAAATCAGGATGCACCATTTTAAGTATGCGGTTTATGGATTCGCGAGAAAAGAGAATATCTGACTCCACATACAGTATCAACGACAGAGATAATCCAAATCGATACTCCTTTCAAAAAGCTTTCAGCCCTATACAACAAAGTTAAGATATGAGATTTAATGCAAGGCAAGTAGACAAGAATGAAGTAATAATGACTTCTCTACTTTTACTAGACCTCTAAGAACTCGCCCATATCAACGCTTGACATCCACCTGAAGTCAAAAAAGATACGGACAAATCGGACCCCGTGTAATGAGCACAAAAGCGCCACCAAGAACATTCGGCACCTTTGAAGGAGTTTTCACTCCTACATTGCTGGCCATTCTTGGCGTGATCATGTACCTGAGAATGGGCTGGGTAGTTGGAAACGCCGGTTTGCTGGGAGCGCTTTTAGTAATAGTTGTGGCGGTAGCAATCACAGCCTGCACAGGTCTGTCTCTGGCCTCCATTGCTACCAATACGAGGATGGAAGCAGGTGGACCGTTTGCCATCATTTACCGAGCCCTGGGAAGAGAAGTTGCAGGCTCCATAGGAGTTCCCCTGGTGTTCAGCCAGTCTCTTGTGGTGGCCATGTATGTATTCGGTTTCAGGGAAGGTTGGCTCTGGATTTTTCCTGAGCATCCTGCCTTGCTGGTCGACCTGATCTCATTTGCAGTGGTCTGCTTGATTTCCTGGGTATCCACCGGACTGGCGTTCCGAATTCAATATTTCATTCTGACCGTGATAGCACTCTCACTCGTCTCGATTTTCTGCTGTCCCAAAACCATACTCTCTCCCACCTCTCATTTTTCGCTCTGGGGCAGCTTTCCAGGCACCAACTTCTGGGAGGTGTTCGCCGTATTCTTTCCCGCCACTACAGGAATCATGGTCGGCGCAAACATGTCCGGTGAGTTAGCCAACCCCAGGAAAAACATCCCGATGGGTACGTTGTACGCGATTGCTATCAGCACAGTCATTTATTTCTCACTGGCCATATGGTGCGCTTACACATCGGCCCCAAGCGAACTTCTGAGCAACTACACGATTATGGTGGACAAATCGCTCTGGCAACCCATCGTGGTGGCAGGTATTTTGGGAGCCACATTCTCATCCGCCCTCTCTTCCCACGTGGGAGCGCCTCGAATTCTACAAGCCATGGGCTCCAAAAAGCTGATGCCGGCCGCGAACTGGTTCAGCCAGACAGCAGCCAACGGAGAACCGAGGAACGCGATGATTGCCACCAGCTTCGTCGCCTTGCTGGGTCTTTTGATGAGAGATTTGAACGCCATCGCTTCGCTGGTGACGATGTTCTTTCTGATCACCTACTGCACCCTTAACATAATAGTCTTACTTGAATCCAGCCTTGGCCTCCTGAGTTTTAGACCGACCCTGCGAATTAACAGAGTGATACCACTTATCGGAGCATCAGGATGTATTTTCGCCATGCTCGTGATCAACCCGACCTTCTCCCTGGTGGCAGCCGGTCTTGTCTTAGCGATCTATGTCTGGCTGGTGGCCTCATCGGTGGGCGGTGAAGACAACGAGATAAGATCAAGTTTCTTCGAAGCTATTGCCGCCTGGATATTTGTCAGGATGACTGTTTTCGACAGAGAGAATCCAAGAACCTGGAAGCCGAACATTCTTGTTCCTGTTGAAGACCCGGAAGAGCTAAAAAGTCATGATCAATTCATCCTGGATCTGGGTAGACCGGAAGGTTCTCTCAAGTTGATCGGACTGGCGATGCCTGATGTCCAGGCAGAAGTACTGGCTCCCAAAATAGCCTCGGTGGGCAATTTCTTCAGAGAGAGCAAACTATTCACCACCTGGTCTACCATCGACTGCCAGGATTATTTCAACGGTGTAGTTACCGGATTACAGGCATTGCAAAGCGCATTCTTCCGCCCCAATATTCTGGTTTTGAGAGTGCCCGATGTAATCGAAAGACATAAAGAATGCCTGGAAGTCATTTATGAAGCCAGGCGTGCCCGGGTAGGGGTGCTCCTTCTAAAAGAGCACAGTGAGTCGGGATTCGGAAAAAGAGAAGTTGTCAATTTATGGGTTCGCCCTGACTTTTCGGTCAATCTGCATCAAGCTCTCAACCGGGGAGCCATGCATCTGGCTATTTTATTCACGATTCAGATGACCCGAGCTTGGAACGCGCGAATCAACTTGATAAGTGCTGTTCGCTCCACCGAAGAGGAAGAGCAAGCAAGGGCGTATTTAAATCTGATTATCGAAGAATGCAGACTTCCGGAGCCGGTGAGTTGTGTTGTCTTGACCGGCACCCTGGACGAATGCATGGAAAAAGCACCTAAATCCGATCTGGAGATAATGGGTCTGCAAACCAAACCGGACTTTGGTTTCATCGAAAAGATGTCCCATGTAAGCAGGTCTTCCAGCGTCTTTGTGCTGGACTCCGGTCGTGAGAATGCGCTGGCTTAAGGTAATACTTCTCGACATCTTTCCAACGCAGATGCCTCTGATACTGCCAGAACCTAAAGAGTTATGGGTTCATTTTAATAATAGATTCCCTTCTATCGTAAGATCTAAAGCTACTACGAATTAGACAAAAACGAATATTGACCGGATCCCATCAATAAAAAGAAGAGTGGAAAACATGACTAAACTGAGCACCAAATTTTTCGAGAAGTTCTACGGGTCTAGAAAAGCCAAGTATGATGAGTCCAGACAAAAGCTCGGAAGACCTCTCACCCTCGCGGAGAAGATTCTTACCGGTCACCTTGATAAGTGGGAAGGTGTTCCCGAGAGAGGTAAAAGCTACGCTTTCCTGAGACCGGATAGAGTAGCAATGCAAGACGCCACAGCTCAGATGGCAATTCTTCAATTCATGCAAGCAAAAATTGATCAGGTGATGGTGCCCAGCACAGTTCACTGCGATCACCTGATTCAAGCTTATGTCGGTGCCGACGAAGACATGAGCCAGGCCAAAATAACTAACGAAGAAGTCTATGACTTCCTGAGAAGCGCAAGTGACAAATACGGTATCGGTTTCTGGAAACCCGGCGCCGGAATCATTCACCAGGTTGTCCTGGAGAACTACGCTTTCCCCGGCGGCATGATGATAGGAACCGACTCACACACACCCAACGCCGGTGGACTAGGAATGATCGCCATAGGCGTAGGCGGTGCTGATGCGGTGGATGTAATGGTGGGTGAGCCCTGGGGCGTGAGATGGCCCAAATTGATTGGTGTCCACCTGAAGGGATCATTAAATGGATGGACCGCTCCCAAAGATGTAATTTTAAAACTTGCCGGTATCCTCACCGTAGCTGGTGGCACAGGAGCTATAGTCGAGTATTTCGGAGAAGGCACCAAATCAATCAGCTGCACTGGTAAAGGCACCATAACCAATATGGGTGCAGAAATCGGTGCCACAACTTCTATTTTCCCTTTCGACGAAAGAATGGCAAAATATCTCATATCGACCGAAAGAAACGACATTGCCAAACTGGCTGAGCAACATCAGGAATATCTGACCGCGGACCCTGAAGTACATGCTGATCCGGAGAAATATTTCGACCAGATTGTCGAGATCGATCTCTCCACCCTGGAACCATATGTGGTTGGTCCCCATTCCCCGGATATTGCCAGACCTATCTCCCAATTAGGTAAAGACGTCAAAGAAGGCAAATGGCCAGAAGAGCTTAAATACGCCCTGATCGGCAGTTGCACCAATTCATCCTACGAGGATATGACCAGGGCTGCAAACGTTGCCAGACAGGGTATTGAACATGGTCTGAAAGCGAGCTGCGGTTTCCTCATCACCCCAGGTTCGGAGCAGATCTACCAGACCATCAAGAGGGACGGTCAGCTAGAGACCCTTCAGGAGATGGGTGGAATAGTTCTCGCCAATGCCTGCGGTCCTTGCATAGGTCAGTGGAAGCGGGACGATATTGAAAAAGGCGATGAAAACTCAATTATCACCTCTTTCAACCGCAACTTCCAGAAGCGTAACGATGGCAACCCCCAGACATATGCTTTCATCGGCAGCCCGGAAATTGTTACTGCTCTTGCTTTCGCCGGTTCATTGAATTTCAATCCGCTCACCGATGAGATCAAAACAGCTGACGGTAAGTCAGTAAAATTAAAAGCTCCGGAGTCAACTGAATTGCCCGCAAGAGGCTTCATAGCTGAAGATCTCGGCTATATCGAGCCCAGCGAAAACGGCAAAAATGTGGAAGTGATCGTCAAAGAAGACAGCGACAGACTCCAGATTCTTGAACCCTTTAAAGCTTGGGACGGCAAAGACTACAAAGGACTCAAGGTGCTTCTGAAAGCCGTGGGCAAATGCACCACCGACCATATCTCTCCAGCCGGCGTCTGGCTCAAATACAGAGGTCATCTGGATAAGATTAGCGACAACATGTTCTCCGGTGCCAACAACAAATTCACCGATGAGCCGGGCACAGCAAAAGATGTTCTCGATAACAAAGTGGAAAATATCTCCCAGGTGGCAAGACACTACAAGAGCGAAGGAATTGGCTGGGTATCCATCGGAGACGAGAACTATGGTGAGGGTTCAAGTAGAGAGCATGCAGCCATGTCTCCTCGATTCCTCGGTTGCAAAGCCGTGGTTGTAAGAAGCTTCGCTAGAATTCACGAGACCAATCTCAAGAAGCAGGGCATCCTGGCATTCACCTTCGTGGACAAAGCAGACTACGAAAAAATCGAGAGCGATGATTCCATAGACATTGTCGGTCTAAGCGCTTTGAAGCCCGGACAATATGTGACCATGGTGGTAAATCACCCGGACGGAAGCTCCGACGAGATAGAGCTTGCCCACACCATGACCCCTGAACAGATTGAATGGTTCAAAGAAGGCAGCGCCTTGAACCTGATCAAGAAAAAACGTCAAGCCACTGTATAAGGGCTTGGGCCGGCTAGCCATTATGTGAGTTTGATCCGATTCAACCCATGGTGGCCGAGCTTATCCCCTTCTTCTCCGGAGGGGTATAGGTCCCATATGCCGGATCTTTTGCAATCTGCTCCAGACGTCTATCCATGGAATCCGCCTGCTTGTCCAGCTTCATCTTTCTAAGAAGAACGCTGTAAGAGTTGAGCGTCAGTGCAAAAATCGGATGATCTTGCCCCAGAGATTGAGTGCATCTATTGATTGTCTCCAGGTACTGATGCTCTGCTTCCATGAATCTTCCGCTGTTTGCAAGAATCTGTGCAAGGTCGAAAGAACTTAATACAACTTCGCCGCAGTCGATTCCATTTACACGTTCATCGATTTTGAGGATCAGTCTATAGATTTTTTCAGCCGGTGCCTTATCGCCTCTTTCAAACCAACACTGTGCCAGTTGGTACAGACCGGGAATTAAGTGTTGGGCCGAAGGTTTTGATGGATTCAAACTTTTTAGTTCGTTAGTTCCATTGTCCATTTAGCCATTTTTCCTATGATTACCACTTCCCTATTAATATTTTGACCAACGGGAGGGTTGTAAATAGCTAAGTTTGAGGATATCTTTTATAGGGTTTGCATAAATTATTTTCCGGACAGGTCCCACAATCGCTGATTGAGACAGCTTTTCGGGTTCCGTAATTCAGCTCACCAGCTCTATAAAACCAGTCAGGGCTCTGTTGCACTCTTCGCCGGCGGAAGCCCAGACATCGGCATGACTGGACAATGGAAGCCTTAAAAGCCGCTTCCTGCCAACAGCTCCTTCATACAACTCCTGACTGTGATCCACTGAAATCACCGTATCTTGCTCACCATGGATGATAAGAACCGGAGGGTGGGGCGATTGGAGGACTTTGAGACTGTCCAGGGGCGGTCTCGGAAACAAAAGATCGGGATAGAGGGAGAGCAGAGGAAAATGCTCCCGGGCTATTCTCTTGAGCGAGGAGAATCCGGACTGCATGACAATTCCCGAGCACTCTCTCACAGTAGAGAGATATGTGGAGACGGCAGCACCCAGCGATTCACCATATAAAAGGATATCGCTCTCTTTCAATCCCAGGTCCCGGACTAGAAAGTCATAGGCGGTCTCAGCATCCTCACAAATGCCTTCCACACTTGGAATTCCGGTACTCTTTCCGAAACCCTGGTAGTCATAGACAAAAACCGAGGCGCCGGCACTTAGCAGATGGCGACTGGTCTCAAGCCGGATTGTGAGATTGCCTGAGTTCCCATGACTGAACAAAAAAGTGTACTTCGCTTTCGGGTTGTGCCAGTGCCAGCCATGTATGCTCTGACCTGACTTGCCTTTGAAAAAATACTCTTTCCCTACTATTCCTTCCAGGGAGGGTACTTCGGTTACCGAGTCGGGAAATGAGACAGGAAAAAACATCAATGGTCGATAAACCAGCTTGTTCACCCGGGGGGACATCAGTAAATAAATCAGGGAAGCGCTACCCAACACGGGCATGAAGCCAGGCATCCAGATATTCTCCGTTTCCGCTCACAAATCGAAAGCTCTTCTTGAGCCTCTAGAAAAAAGAATACTATGGATTGGACGACTTATACATGACAAGCAACAGAATTGAAATTGTCAGGTCCGAGTTTGCCCTCGTCCGGTGATATCACAGACAGTGAGACTAGGCGGCTCGTCTGGCCAGCTCTTCGATTAATTCCTTCTGGCCGAGCACATAGCCGCGTTTGGATTGATTGTCCGCAAAGCGACAGATTGCGTCGGTCAACTCAACAATTTTGTAACCGGGGGCGAATTCGGTCAGGTATGTCAATAGCTGTTCAACCTTTATCCACTCTGGGGTCTCAAGGGGTAAATTTTGATCGAGCAGTCTTGAGATTTGGTCGTTTCTCTCGCCTAAGATAGTGGATTTGTTATTAGAATTTTCCATAAGATTCAGCAAGCCTCCGATGGCTCAGTGCAGGCACGGTCGATAAAATTTCTACCGCGGAAATCGCCAAAATTAGGGAAGCGATTTCGATATAAAGACTAAAAGTTCGATAGCATGTTCCGAAAAAGCTACAGCCATTAACTAATCGAAATTTATTGAATATCCGAACTTTATGCGCAGGACATACACAGGGTGCTGAAAGTCATAAACGAAACCTGGCTTTATTTGAATGATTCTTAATCACGCTGGCGGGATCTTAAAATAACAGTAGTTTACTTAGTATATAAATCTTCGGTTATCTACTAGACCTATTGGTATAATTTCGAAGCTTTGATGGTGTCAGTAGCCCTGCTTTCGGGTCTTGTGAAGCTCAAAAAGCGCCGTCCGCTACCAGGTAGCACTTACTAAAATCAAGCATTTATAAAGACTATGGAATCTCCAGTCACAGGTCCAGTAAATGAGCGAAGTAAAGACTAAACCGGCATCGCATCAGGGAGTTACCTCCCGTAAAGATAATTGGTGGATAGAGCCGGTCTCCATTGCCGTAGGGTTTTTCCTTTTTGTCGTATACGCGACATATCGAGTGTTCGAGAATGGTTTATATGAGTACCATCAGTACCTGTCACCATTTTACTCTCCACACTTTCAATTTGAGTGGTGGCACTTTTCCCCGGCGATCCTGATTCTCTGGATTCCAGCAGGCTTCCGAACAACCTGCTACTACTACAGAAAAGCTTATTACAGGTCTTACTTTCTCACTCCCTGGGCTTGTTCAGTGGACACCCATGGTGCCGACAACTACTCGGGAGAGACAAAATTCCCGCTGGTATTCCAAAATCTGCACCGCTACTTCTTCTACCTCGCGGCGCTGGTCCTTTTCGTTCTCTACTACGACGCTGTTGTATCTCTTTTCCCACCTGAAGGCGGAGTATCATTGAGCGTTCTCAGTCTGATTATGTTTGCCAACTGCATCCTCCTCTCCAACTACACCTTCGGATGCCACGCCTACCGCCATCTGTGCGGTGGATCCCTCGATTGTTTCTCCGACAGTTCGCGCGCCAAAAGCAGATTTAAGGTCTGGAATCTGGTCACCAAGCTGAATCAGAAACACCAGTTCTGGGCATGGATGAGCCTTTTCTCGGTGGCTTTCACCGATTTCTACATCCGCCAAGTCTGCGTCGGCTCTATGGATCCTCTGGTATTTCTCCACTTCTAGTGAAACAGGAAGCAATTTAAATGACTAACTATCAAACCCACGAACACGATGTCATTGTTATCGGAGCAGGAGGAGCAGGGCTCAGAGCAGCCATTGAAGCTTCTTCCCGGGGCAAGTCGGTCGGACTGATATGCAAGTCGCTTCTGGGTAAAGCACACACGGTTATGGCAGAAGGTGGAATGGCCGCAGCCATCGGCAACGTCGACCCCCAGGATGGATGGGAGACACATTTCAGAGACACCATGCGTGGTGGCAAGATGTTAAACAACTGGCGCATGGCTCAGCTACACGCCCAGGAGTCTCCTGACCGAGTCAAAGAATTGGAGCACTGGGGAGCCGTATTCGACAGAACCCAGAACGGCAAAATTCTTCAAAGAGCCTTCGGCGGACATAAGTGGAAAAGACTCTGCCATGTCGGTGACCGTACCGGGTTAGAGATGATTAGAACCTTGCAAGACAAAGGTGTCCACCAGGGTATCGACATCTACATGGAATGCACCATCTCCAAACTTTTCCTGGACAACGGCAAAATTTGCGGTGCTTTCGGCTATTACCGGGAGAACGGTGACTATGTGCTTTTCAAAGCCAAAGCAGTTGTTCTTGCCACCGGTGGTGTGGGCAAGATCTTCACAGTGACTTCCAACTCCTGGGAGTACACCGCCGATGGTCATGCCCTGGCTTACGAAGCTGGAGCTGAGCTAATTGATATGGAGTTTGTCCAGTTTCACCCCACAGGCATGGTATGGCCTCCGGGTGTCAAAGGCATTCTCGTCACCGAAGGTGTAAGGGGAGAAGGCGGAATCCTGACCAACTCCGAAGGCAAACGATTCATGTTCGAATATTTGCCCGAGTCCACAAAAAATGATTATGCGGCCACTGAAGACGAAGCAAAAGAGTGGGTGGAAGCAACCATTAATCATAAGAAGACAGAGGCGAGACGTCCCCCTGAACTATCCACCCGGGACAATGTTGCCAGGTAGGATTTCATCGGCGCGATTCGGGCATTCGCCAAGATTAATCTCAATGGCATTACAAAAGACGCCATTGCCATCTTCGCTACTGGCTGTTTGGTCCCAGTAAGCAACAAAACGTGTTGAGCCATCCGCATTCAAAAAGTCTGGATGCGTAAAGTCAACACCTGTATCCAAAATTGCAACCAGGACATTTTTGCCGCTTCGTTGATTGCGAATATTATTTGTGACACCAATCTCAGGACCAGATACGTCGAGCATTGGTTTGAGCTGGGCTCCTTGGCTGACAAACACATCTTCTGGTCCTTGTAGCTC
>JAUIJG010000434.1 GCA_030431355.1 bacterium | reverse complement strand
TACTCAAATCCGATTTGATACCGCTTGAATCCAGGGTGACCAGGGGCTGACCTTTTTCCACCTGGTCTCCTTCCTGCACCAACACCTCTTTGATGTTAGCGTCTACCAGGCATCTTATATAGTGTTCTTTCGCCTCCACTGTTCCTTTTAGAACTAGAGAATTATCACTGGTGGAGAGAATTCCGCAGGACGCGATAAATAGCCCTGTCAGGGTAATTGCTATTATCTTTAGTTTCATAAGCCAGATTCCTTTATAGGGCGTTTTTAGCGCCGCCATAAGTAAATAGCACGAGACTCTAAATTTGCTGTCTTATTGGGCTGCCTGAAATCTTCAGAAGTTAACGGCATCGATTGATCCCGAGCAATGCTATGTAGTAACTGGCATTCAGGTATTGCAGAGGTAGTTAGAAGGAGTTCCCGAGATGTTCAAGCACGTATTACTGGTGGTCAATCCGAAAGCCGAGTCTCACACGGATGTGGATTCGTGGTTGCCGACTCTAATAGAGACATTGAATTCCCGGGCGGAGTGCCTGGTGAGCGTCTGTTACACCACCGAGACCACCACCACGGAGACTCTTCTTGATTTGTTGAATCCGCCCCTTGACCTGGTGATAGCCGCCGGTGGTGATGGCACCCTGCGATTTGTGCTATCCGCCCTGGCCAGGAAGAAATCAGATATCCCACTTGCGATCATGCCCACTGGCACCGGCAATGTTCTTGCCCGCAATCTCGGCATAGTACCCCAGGAATTTTTGGGAGACCCCATGGAGAATGCCATAGATAACATCGTGGATGGAGTGGTCCATCCCATAGATTTAGGACGGATGAACGGATTTTATTTCTCCGGTATTGCCGGAGCCGGTCCTCTGGCAGAGGCCTTCGCCTCGCCCAAACGGGAGCATAAGACGAACTTGAAGATGTTCGCCTACGCCGCCAGCATGTTTGAGACCATCGCCCATTCCCCAATCATGTTTAGAATAGCGACGCCTGATACCACTTTTAGAGTGAAAGCATCCGGGGTGTTCGTGGGTAATGTCCATGATCTTGGCTTTGGCCGGGAGCCCCGTCTCGAAGATCTAACGGACCGCAAACTCAGTTTGATAATTCTGAGCCCCCGGGATTTCTCGGACTATGTCAACATGGGATTTCGCTTTCTCACCGGAGAATCGAAAGATCGGCTTCCCATCTACATAACAGAGATTGAAGAAGCGATCATCGATGTTTCAGACACCAGCGCCAGGAGATCTTCTTTCCAGGAGATGGTGCGAAACATCATGGAAGGCATCGGAATCGGCGGAGAACATGAGAATCCCTCCGAAGACGCAGTTGCCGCCATGATCGATGGGGAGCTGTACGGCACCACCCCTATGCATGTACAGGTGGTGCCACAAGCCGTTAAAGTTGTGGTGCCCCGGGACAGCGCATTGCTGGACGGAGCCACCTCCTGGCTGGATTCCTCGAAAAACGAGATTAAAAAATAGTCGCTCTTTCCAGATTGGTGAACTCCCGCTGGTAATAGACGGTGTAATCCACTTTCCTCTCCAGGGCGTCTATAATAGGCGCGGTGAAATCGACGCCTTCTATCTTCTGGGCGCTTCCCAGACCACCGGGGCTGAATACATTTATCTCCATCAGTTTGTTGCCGACTATATCGACTCCGACCAGGAACATCCCATCATGGATTAACTTCGGTCTCAGTATTTCACAGATAGCCAGCATCTCGTCGGTTATCTCCGCCTTTTCTATGGTGCCGCCGGCGGAGATGTTGTTTCGAATGTCATTCTTAGCACCTACCCGCTTGAACGCGGCGTAGTGACCATCTACTTGAAGCGGTTTACCGTTGAGAAGAAAGAGTCTGGTATCTCCTGCTTCCGCCTCTGGCAAAAACTGTTGGGCAATGAGGTAGCCTCTCTGGGAGAGGGATTCAACTATCTGATTGAGGTTGCGCATGTTATGCTCATCCACCAGAAAAACTCCGGAGCCGCCGGAGCCCTGCAAGGGCTTTAAAACAATCTGTCCCTCTTGCTCGGCAAATTCTCTTATTTTGTCCACGTTTCTTGTGATCAGATTGCGGGGACGTACTCTTTCTGGAAATAGATCCAGGTAGGTTTTATTAATCGCTTTGCTCAGACCATCGGGATCGTTGACGACAATGACACCGTGCCTGATGGCTAAGCGGCCGAAGTACAAGCCCACCTCCTGGGCCCAGTTGCGTACCCCTTTCTCTTCAGATGGGTCGCTTCTAAGAAACAGCACATCGAAATTCTCAAGTCCGATCTCCTGTTCTTTTTTGTCAGATCCCTGGAGATCCTTGAGATAGTCCTCGGTTGTATCGTAGGAACTCTTCTTCGCCCGGGAAGCCACCGCGCGAACTTTGTCCTTTTCGTCGAGGATGAAACTGTCCGCCTGGATGGTCCATACTTCATGACCGCGGTTTATCGACTCCAACGCCAATCTGCTGGTGGAGTAGCTCGGTTTTTCCGTCATTACCGAGTTGACGAAATAGGCTATACGCAAGTTAGACCCTCCCAGGCTCACAAGTCACCGGAACACCTGTTCCGAGCTATATATGTATTGGGGTTATATAGCACGAGAACAAGAAGTGGAAGGAAATTCTAGCAAGAGAGATTTATTCACGCCACCCTTTACAGGGGGGTTGGGTTTTGTGGAGCTTGTTGAAAAGTCGATTGAGAGGGCTCGGGACAAAGACATTGTCACAAAGTCAGCTGCCATCGCTTTCTACGCAATGATTGCTCTGGTTCCTGTTCTTGTGGTGATGATAACCACCTTCACGATGTTCGTGCCTACTCCTTCGAAAATAGTTTATGCCAGCGATTCCCCCAACCAGGGCAAGTCCCAGGCTGTGAGTAGACTGAGAAGCGGCATACGTCATATTCTTCCCCGCTCGGCTTTCGAAGTGGTCGACAGTCAGATTGGGAGAATCCGTACCGACTCTCCTTATACAACTCTTTCACTGGGGATTGTCGCCGCCTTGTGGACAGCCTCCGGGGTTTTCGGCACTATTTGTAAATGTATGAATCATATCTATGATCGACCGGAGAGCCGATCGTACCTTCAACTCAAGTTTATTGCCTTCTCCATGGCTTTTCTTCAGAGTCAGATCTTCATGATGGCTTTGATTGCCTTTTTTCTCTGGCCCATTCTTGAGCCCCATGTTGTTGTCACAGCCTCCGGTCACCTCAAGGCTGTTGTCCTTGAGTGGCTAATCTTTACAGTAGTGGTTCTCCTGAGCTTCACTCTCTTGTTGCACATCGGACCGACGGGCAAGAGAGTACATTCCATCATCACCCCGGGATCTATTTTGGCTACACCGGCGTTTCTGGTGGCAACCGGCATTTTTCGTACCTATGTGCAGAACATTGGAAGCTACCATGAAATGTATGGTCCCCTGGGGGGAGTGATGGTTCTTATGCTCTGGTTCTGGATAGTGGCAATTATTCTTCTGTCCGCTTCTGTGGTCGATTGTGTTATCTCCCGGCATATGCTCGAGATCGATGACGAGATAAAGACCATTCCAGACAAAAATATCGAATGCGCATCATTGAATGAATAAATATGCTATGAGATAAATAGGACTTTGTAAAGAGGTGAAGACGGCAATCGTGGCTAAAGAGTTATTCGTGATGGGTCTTGGTATTACAGGTGATTCAAAACGCACTGTGTTGATTTTGAGTGACGAGATGAACCAGAGGGCGATACCAATATGGATCGCCGAGTCGGATGCGGTCAATTTGAGTATTGCCATAATGGGCAGCGAATCCAAGCGTCCCCTGACCCATGAGACCATGTTGAATATCATCAAAGGTCTTGGTTGTCGGTTGGAGCATGTGGAGATATCGGAGGCGAAGGATGAAATCTTTTTCGCCAGTATCGTTATCTCAAGAGATGGTGCTCTCAAAGAGTCCGGCAGAGAGTTTATTGAGATAGACGCGAGACCTTCTGATGCGGTGGCTCTGGCTGTCTGGTCCGGTAAGCCTCTTTATGTCAATCCGGATGTTTTTGATAAAGAGTCGGTTAGTCTCAGTGTCTCTTCTGAGGGTTTTCTTCTCAGCGAGGCGGAGCGCAACCTGGTTGAAGAGGACGACCAGGAGTTTCGCGATTTCTTGAACAAAGTAAACGCTTCTGATTTCACTCTTCCTGAGTGATCTTTATATCTTTGAATAACCTATGATTCCAATCTCAATTCAGCTGGCTTTTTTGCTGGCTGGTCTTTTGTTCAGGTCCCAGAGTCTACCCTGTCCGTAGAGAATGTCCAATCTTCGCAGGGCCACGTATTCATCCTCTAACTCTACGCCTTCGG